>NZ_JBHVRO010000007.1:92265-232827 GCF_042885655.1 Psychrobacillus sp. NPDC058041 | reverse complement strand
ATCAGAAGAAGCAAGCTTCTTCATCATTCGCTCGACTTGCATGTATTAGGCATGCCGCCAGCGTTCGTCCTGAGCCAGGATCAAACTCTCCATAATAGAGAACTTAAAAAGCTCATTTTGTTTTGCTGGCATCATCATTAAATGATGTCAAAATTGTTTTGCTATCGGACTAACAAAGTTAGTCTTTCAAGCTGTATGTCTTAACGTTTTGCATGTTCAGTTTTCAATGTTCATGTTGTTTATTTTGTCGTCTTGTTTCAGCGACCTTTGTATCTTAACATCTTTTAAACATGAATGTCAACACTAAATCATAAAATTTATTAGAATGACTGGAAAGGTGCGAGTTTACAATGAAATCAAAGCTTTTATTTATCGGAACAATGCTAGTTTTTATGGGCCTTTTTTTTATTATCCCAAATAAGTATTCTTCTATGCTTCCTGTTTTTCAGCTAGTTGAAAAACCTACTGTTGTTTCCAAAGGATCACATGGGAAAACGATAACCATCGATTTATCTTTCGGTAAAGAGGACATGGAAACTTTCTTAAAAAATCTAGAAGCACCATATCCGCATTTTTTTATTAGTAATGATTGGATAGATCGTTCTCCTACTCTTATTCAAATAATGAAAGAGAAGAGTATTCCAATTAGTTTATTGGGGCAAGAAGGTAATAAATATATTGAAGATCCTTCTTTATTCAAAAAGGAAATCGATCACTTTGAAAAAACAGTTGGAGAAATTCCACTCTGGTTTCGAACAAGGGACTATGAATTTCCTATGGAGTTACAAAAAACTGCATGGAAATATGAGGTGAATTTGTTGAGTTCAAGTAAATATTGGGTGGAAGGAAATCAAAAAATTAAATTAGAAAATGGGGATATTCTTAGCGTTCCGCTCCACCAAGAGGAAAGAATGGATATAAAACAATTGAATCAATTACTTAAATCTGATTCTTTTCTTTCTATTGAACAAAATATTTTTGGTTTAACAACTAAAAGTAAAACAATACCCGAATAACAAAAACTACTTACTATAATTACTCATCGGAAATTAAAGATTAATCTTTCGTAATCTCTTCGCAAAAAATTGCTTCGATATTCAGATTAAAAAAGGTTGTGGGGATTTGATGCTTTGACATTAATCACAGCATTTAAGTAGGCACAATGTTTTTATTAAATAAAAAAGACTATAGGCAAACTCAATTCTATCGAGTTTGCCTATAGTCTGTACTGCTCCGACAATTAGTCAGAGCTTTTTTCGTTATTTCGTTTTTAAAGCTGCAGCTTCTTTTCTCGCTTTTCTACGCGCTTCTAATTTTTTTCTATCTTCGTCGGATTTTGCATTATATTTTGGCAAAGCCAATAATTGGTATGCATTAACTGCTAGAAGTGGTACCAAAACAATTAATAACCATACGTCCGCATCGCTTGATTGAACTTTAAGTGCTGCCACCCATTCTATTGTCGTTATTGCAATCATAAAGAAAAGGGCTGAAATCAATATTTGTTTCTTTGTTTTATTCGCCTTAATTATGGCTACAATTATAGAGGCACCTATTAAAAGAACAAGCGCCACTATATGTAACCAGATTTGGCTTGTCGTTCCTTCAGAAGGCTTAAATCGGAAGACAATTAAGTCAAAGATGACAAATGCAATAATAAGTAGTTGCACCCAATTCCATAGTGTAAGGCTTTTGAAAATGTTTACGCCCATTTGATGGATTGTCAAATAAGCAAAGAAACCCATTTGTGCTATAACACTTATGATAAGTCCAAAACCAACTAAGACGATAAATGCAGCGATCACCGCTCCCCATTGTCCCGCTGCATAGTATGATGCGAAGTTTTTATCCCATAATATAATTGATCCTAACACACCTGTGATTAGTCCACCTATCCACATTGCATTTAGAAAAAATTTAAACCAATTTCGAATTGTCACTGTAAAAAGTCCTCCATATTCTACTAAGTCCTTTTTAGATTGTAACAACCATTAGCAAAAAAATCTATTTGTTGCTTGCTTCTATACATAATTACTTAAAAAATGTGAATAATAATTGAAAGGATGGTGACTAATTTGAAGTATTTTGCTCTCATTTTATTAACTATTGGTTTACTTGCTGGATGTAGCAGTTCTAATTCATCTCCGCCTTCTTATGAAGAGATGAAGAAAATAGTAATTGATGCTCTTCAAACGGAAGAAGGAAAAAAATCCATTCGAAAGCTTTTAGATGACCCCGAATTTCAAAGTATGTTAGTAATTGATAGTGATCAAGTAAAGAAATCAGTAGAACAAACCATGTTATCCAAAGATGCAGAAGACTTTTGGAAAGAAGTTTATCAAGATCCTAAATTCTCGGAGAAGATGGCCAAAAGTATGGTGAAACAGCAAGAAGAGTTAATGAAAGCCTTAATGAAAGACCCCGATTACTTAAAGGATTTAGAAAGCTTTTTTGCTTCAGCTGATATGAAGAAAGAGATAGGGAAAATTCTACAATCTACAGATTTACGTAAAGAAATGGAAAAGGTCGTAGAAGAAACTATTCAAAGTCCATTATTGCAAACAAAGTGGCAAAAGCTTGTGGAAGAAGCTGGTTCAAGTTCTCAGCAAAAAGGAGGCGGCGGCTCTTCGGGAGGTTCAAGCTCATCAAAAGGTGGTCAAGAGGAGTCAAAAAAATAAGGCCGATCCTGTCTAAGGAACGGCCTTTTCTTATGCTTTTTCGATTACTTCGCGTGCGATATCTAAATAAATTTTACCGGTATGATGTGTTTCTCCATATACGGATGGAGCAAAATCAATATCGTTCCAATCTGGTTGACCTAGTGGAATTTGACCAAGTAATTCTGTACGAAGTTCGTCCGCAAGTTTGGGTCCTCCACCTTTACCAAATACAAATTCACGTTCACCAGTAGATTTAGATTCGTACCATGACATATTTTCAATAACACCTAATATTTCATGGTCTGTTTGCAGTGCCATTGCACCAGCTCTAGCAGCAACGAATGCAGCTGTTGGATGTGGTGTTGTAACAACGATTTCTTTAGATGCAGGTAGCATTTGATGAATATCTAAAGCAACATCACCTGTTCCAGGCGGTAGATCCAATAGTAAAAAGTCTAGCTCTCCCCATTCTACATCTTTAAAGAATTGATCTAATACTTTTCCTAGCATTGGTCCACGCCATACAACTGGAGTGTTGTTTTCCACAAAGAATCCCATGGAAATTACTTTTACCCCTTTTCTTTCTACAGGGATAATTCGATCTGATTTAATTTGTGGTACATCTTTTACACCCATCATATCGGGTACACTAAATCCATAAATATCAGCATCAACTAGACCGACTTTTTTTCCTAATCGTGCAAGGGCTACCGCTAAATTCACGGATACAGTAGATTTACCAACTCCGCCTTTACCTGATGCAATGGAAATAATTTTAACTTTACTATTTGGAGAAAGAATACTTTCACTATCGCTTCCTTTTGCTTGACCACGGAATTGTTCTAACACTTCCTTTGGAAGTTCCTCAAAACGAATACCAACTGTCGCCGCTCCTGCATTTTTTAATACTTCTACCACTTTTCCTTGCAATTGCATTTGCTCGCTGGAATTGATTTTCGCTATAGCAAGTTTCACACTTACATGGTTTTTCTCTTCTTTTATGGATACTTCCGAAATTCCGTTTGTTTCTTCAAGAGTTCTATGTAAAAATGGATCGTTTAATTCCCCAAGTAACGCTCGAACTTGTTGCTCATTAATCATTTGTAGACACTCTCCTTAAAGTTAACTATTCGCATTATAGTATACCATATACGAGTGTCTACAATCCCTTACATACACTTAGTAAATATTATTATCTACGAATCGACGTACACCTTTTGTAATTGCTTCAACCATTTGTTTTTGATACTTCTCTGATTTTAACAATTCCCGTTCTTCATTATTACTTAAAAATCCAGTTTCTACTAATACAGCTGGAGCCTTTGCTTTTTTCAAAATATATACTTGTTTTATCGAAAGTGCTTCTCTTTCTGTATTCCCTATATTTTCTCGAATGGCTGCCTGAATGGATTTTGCTAATAATTCTCCACCCGGGTGGCCTTCCGCATGATAAAATACTTGTGCCCCTCTCCATCTCTCCTCTGGAACTGCATTCACATGTAGACTTATTACTATATCCGCTTCAGAATTATTCATAATTTCTTCCCGCAGAAGCAAGTCCGCTCGCTTTCGCGCACGTGTTGTTGGATAATCTCCATCTGGTGCATGCTCAGCAATCGCGTCTCCTTCTTTACGTCGTGTCATAATTACCGATGCTCCTTTAGCTTTTAACTCTTTCTCTAGCTTCAGGGACATGGAAAGGGTAATATCTCTTTCTATTGTTTCTCCATGACTTGCTCCACCATCCAAACCTCCATGCCCAGGATCAATTACAATTTTCACTCCACTTAATGGTTCTGGCATGAAGAAACTTGAATCACTTGCTTTCGTTCCATAAAACACAGCAAGTATAGATATCAAAAACAATACTAAGATAATCAGCCATTTTTTCAGATCCATCGCTCCTTTTTCACTCATTATACGTATGAGGGACAAAGAGTATGTTAGCTTTATGGAACAACTTATATCAAATTTACCTTGGGATATTTTCAATCATAATTGTTGCTCCTGCGCAAAGCTCGTCGCAGATACGCTTGGTTCGTCATGCAAAATCCTTGTAAAATTTACGACATCCACGTGGTTTGAATCCCTAGCAAATTAAGTTAACCTTCTGTCTATCCGATATATTCCTTTTCTATTTCTTAATTTACAACCATTTTTCTCAAAGATTTTAATCATATGTCCATTACTTTCATCTGTACTACCGACATAATAATTAGCTTTTAATTTCTTCATTAGTTCTAAGGTGATTTTATGAATCTCTGCACCTAAGCCTTTCCCTCTCCATTTGGGTACAATTCCAAAGTAGAACATTCTACCTTCATCTATCGTTCCCATCTCTATATGTGGAATACTTATTCCTATAAATTCATTATCCTTTAAGAAATAAATGCAGTTGTTTCTCCAGTCGTCTCCTAATTCTTTGCTTATAGACGCCATCACTTGCTCTATTGGCTGCGGTATATTTTTATTTGCAGTCCCCGAACGACATAATTCGTATAATTGAGCAAACTCTGAATCCTCTATTCTTTGTTCCGCTAGAGAATGAAACGATAGATTGCTTTCGAGGTATTCTTCTTCACCTAATCCTTTTAAATATTCATGAATAACCGAAATTTTTCGGAATCCGTTATCTAATAGCCAAATCTCAAATCTATCTTCCATTAGTAAAGATAAATAATCAATATTATCCTTTTCGTATTCACTTAATAGTTTTGCAAACTCTACTTTATAATCCTCTACCGACTTACCCTCAATTTTTACTTGATCTACCAACCAATATGCTTTTTCATTTTTTATTACATTGAACAAATGTATGCTAACCCCTCGCTCTCATTTTGTTACTTAAATAAAAGGACGGTATCGACAACATAGTTATAACACTTATGATAATAAATACCATTGCCCCACCATTTAAACTATCTAGTAGAAATCCACCCATACTTGGGCCGGCAATTTTCCCAATTGATTTCACTCCCGACAGAGCAAAATAAGTTCCTTTTTCATGTTCCTCACACATGCCATCAATGTGAATATCCACCATTGTGAAAACTAATACTTCACCTGCCGTAAAAATAATCATTGCAATAATTAACATAAGAATATGTTCACTCTGGCCAAAGAAAAATAAACCAGCTGATAATAAAACACTGCCTATTATCAACGAGGTAGTAGTACTAATAATTTCTCCTAACCTATAAACAAAATATTGAATGACTATTACCGTAATGGCATTTGTTGTAATTAGCCAAGCAAAATATTGAATCGCTTTTTCGTAATTAAACGTAATTCCTAAGTATTGACTAAAAGTAGAATCAAATTGACTGTATCCAAAAGTGATAAAAATTAAAGCTAGTATAAAAACGAGAAATGTATAATCCTTTTTGAACACGTAGAACGATTGAAAAATAGATACCTTCTTCAACTTTGCCTCTACTTTTTTCATTGGAAACTTCTTGAAAATAATTGCAAATGTAATGATATTGATAAAGAAAATAAAACCAACTATAAAAAATAATTTATCCATACCAAATTGTTGAAAATACACAGATGTAAGTGGAGCAATAGCAGCAGAAATATTAATCAAAAAATATCGGATGTTAAATATTAACCGCCTGTTCTCTGGTTCGGTATAAAGACTTAATAATACTCGGTATGTAGGTTCTACAATTGCTTGGCTCAATCCTAAAACGGCAGCAAATAAAATAAACCCTGCATATTGATTGATAAAAGGAAAATATAGATAACAAGCTAAATAACCGATTAACCCCGTTATGATAACTTTATTCTTGGGAAACTTATCAATATAAGGTCCGACAAAGAAACTCATAATTAAATTAGATAAAGCTAATGTAGAAATAATTGTACCTATTTGAACACCTGTGTAATGAAATTCATCCAGTAAAAATAGTGTAAGATATGGCAATACCAAAAAAGTTCCAAATCGTGCAATAAAAATACTAGCAAGAATCGTTGACGTCACAACATTAAATTTACTTTTCATAAAATACCTCTTCTTCTCAAAAATCATTGTCTTTACATACATAAGAATAAATGCATACATCTTTTCCTTTTAATAAAACCTGTTCTTCTAGTTTCATGCCATTTTTAGAAGCTATTTTTCTAGAAGCTTGATTTTTCGATTGAATAAGCGAAATAAATCGATTAATACCTAACTGATTTTCACCCCGATCTATAAAAGCCTTTGCTGCTTCAGAAGCATATCCATTTCCCCAAAACTCTTTAGCAATCCAGTACCCTATCTCAAGTTCGTTCTTACCATTTATATTTTGCGGAACGATCCCAGCATGTCCTACCGCAACATTATCTTCTTTACGAACAATTACCTTCAAACCATATTCCTTATTCATTTGATAATGACTGTATATCCAATCTAAAAATGCTTTTGCCCCTTGCTCGTCACGAATATTCCCACTGCCAATATAACGAACCATTTCAGGATCAGATAGCATAGAAAACAAAAATTCGAAGTCCGCTTGTGTATACGAACGATATAACAACCTTTCTGATGTAAATTCCATGTAGCTAACTCCTGTCAAATTTTTTGTCTTTAACAAATATTTAATTAATATACACCTCAAAAAAAATGGAAACAATACTTTCCTCAAAACTTTATTACAGAATCATTACTGGTGCCTGGCACCAGTAACACTTCTGTAATATTCAAGATAAGTTAGAAGGTATTAAATAATATAAAATATCAGTCTTTTATAAGTGGATATAATTACCAACGAGGATTATATCTAGGCATTTTAAGGACACGCGTTGTTCACCATAATGTTATTCTAAAAAAATGATTGACTTTATTTATTTAAGAAACTAACATGTAAATTGCATAAATTTTAAATCATCTTATTCTGTTAGAATATCTCTATCCAAACGTGGAATTGATCGAATTATATGTGCCACTCTGGATTTTGAATTCTCTCAAAATTTGAAAATTTATTATATCTTGCAAATGTATTTTTTTAAAAGAAAAGAAAGCGCTTCATTTATACAAAATGAAAGGATTGATGATAAATGGCACCAAAAAAAGACAATAACCTCTCACAGCACGCCACTCAACAAGAAGAGCATCAATTAAAACGGGGATTGAAAGCTCGTCATTTAGCGATGATCTCTATTGGAGGGTCTATTGGTACAGGACTGTTTCTAAGCAGTGGTGCAGCGATTCACACAGCTGGCCCAGGTGGTGCATTACTTGCATATGCTTTAGTTGGCGCAATGGTATATTTTGTTATGACAAGCTTAGGAGAAATGGCAGCTTTTATGCCTACAAGTGGTTCATTTAGTACGTATGGTACTAAATTTGTAGACCCGGCATTTGGTTTTGCTATCGGCTGGACCTACTGGTTTAACTGGGCAATGACTATTGCGGCCGAGTTGTCCGCATCCACGATGATTATGAAATTCTGGTTTCCGAATAGTCCATCATTGATATGGAGTGTCTCATTCTTAACACTTATTTTCCTTTTGAATTATTTATCCGTTAAAGGATATGGAGAAGGAGAATATTGGCTATCTTTTATTAAAGTAAGTGCGGTTATCATCTTTATCGTTGTTGGAGTACTCATGATTTTTGGTATCATGGGCGGGGAAGCAGTAGGCTTTAAAAACTTTACTGTCGATGATGCTCCTTTTTCAGGTGGTATTTTAGGGGTTTTTATTGTATTTATTGCAGCAGGGTTCTCTTTTCAAGGTACAGAAATTGTTGGGGTGGCTGCTGGTGAAAGTGAAGATCCAGCAAAAAATATTCCCATAGCTATTAAAAGTGTTTTCTGGAGAATCCTTCTATTTTATATATTTGCGATTTTTGTGATAGCGCTTCTTATTCCTTACACTCATCCAAGTTTACAAAGTGAAAATGTCATGGTCAGTCCTTTTACTCTTATATTTCAAAAGGCCGGGATTGCATTTGCAGCTTCTCTTATGAACGCGGTTATTTTAACTGCTGTATTATCAGCAGGAAATTCTAGTCTTTATGCGTCAACTCGTATGTTATTTTCCATGGCTAAAGAAGGACAAGCACCTCAAATTTTTGGAAAACTTAATAAGCGTGGCGTACCCGTAGCTGGTATGATTTTAACATGTGCGGTCGGTACACTTGCATTTTTGGCTTCTTTCTTCGGTGATGGTAAAGTATATATTTGGTTAATGAATGCAATAGGAATTACAGGATTTATCTTCTGGCTCGGTATTTCCATCAGTCACTATCGTTTCCGCAAAGCATTTAAGGCTCAAGGTCATTCATTAGATTTGTTGCCATATAAAGCTAAATGGTTTCCAATTGGAACAATTTTTGCAATTGCTTGTGGATTAATCGTTATTTTAGCTCAAAATTTTCAAGCTTTCCTTGCAGATAAAGTGGATTGGGGCAGTGTAATAGCTGCATACTTAGGTGTACCGCTTTTCCTCTGCTTATGGCTTGGATATAAAATTGTTAAGAAAACGAAATTTGTTAAACCAGAAGATGTAAAATTTGAATTTGATTCTGAGAAAAAACTTGATTAAATAATCAATAGATCGGACAACATCCTATGCATGTTGTCCGATTTTTTATGTCCTTTTCTTAGCTGCACTACTGATTGGAGCGGAAGTTGGCGACTTATAGGGATTAGCAAGCAAATCAAGACCCTGGCCACGCGCTCAACAAATTTAATTTTTGTGGCGAGCTTGCACAGGAGCAACTCTTTTCTGCGACGATTAACCGCAGAAGCAATGGAAGCGGCTAGATGCTCGCCCCCTGGAAAGCGTCTGTCTGCAGAGGAAATCAACCTATTCTTGGCATAAAAACTTATACTAAAAAGCCCTCATCCAAATTTGTTGAGAGCATTTAAAATTAATACAAAAAGGAGGACCCCGTCAATTTCTGGGTCCTCCTTTTTTGTATTAGTATGCATTTCGAAATTTAATATGGATTTTGACACTCGCTACTTTTAGCTGGTTGGTTGACATGAGGTCTTTGCAGGCAGGATT
Source organism: Psychrobacillus sp. NPDC058041 (assembly GCF_042885655.1). Lineage (NCBI taxonomy): Bacteria > Bacillati > Bacillota > Bacilli > Caryophanales > Bacillaceae > Psychrobacillus > Psychrobacillus sp. NPDC058041. The sequence goes on along the minus strand of NZ_JBHVRO010000007.1, from coordinate 223,171 downwards.
TACAATCCAATAAGTCAGCATCAAGGAATATTTGCTCACACTCGTAATGGCTTAATGCACATCACTTCACGTAAAACCTTCTAAACCTACTTCTGTTCCACGCTAAAAATAAATAACTGTCACTTTTAATTCGATTGTTTCAGTTTATTTAATATTGACTATAGCCATCTTTAATTCTTCGGAGCTATTAAGCTTTTTTGCGGAATAAGCCTATCAATGCCAATAATATTGCAACAGATGATAGAGTAATTGGTAACCAGCTAACGCTTCCAGAAGTAATACTTTCACTAGATTCTTCATGAGCATTTTCAGTTGCTCCAACTGCTCCAGCCACAACAACTTTCGTTACAGAAGCAGGCTCATCCGTACCAGGAGCTCCAGTCCACTCTACAACGGAGCCATCTTCGTAAGTTTGTAAAGCTTCCCAACTAAATTCTCCAGGCTCGCTAGGATTCGAAGCGATAAAATAAAATTCCATAAACTCATTTGGTTTAATACCGCCACCGTTTGCAGCAGTCCATGTAACAGAAGTAATGATATCATTTGCGTCTTTTTCGAATTTGTAATCCCAATTATCTACTGGCATAACAGATACAAGATTTATACCTTTAGGAACTCTCAATTCGATCTTTGTCGTGTTAATATCCTTCTCAACTGGAACACGTACCGAATATTTTTCCCAAGCATTTGTCGAACTTTCACCTGGGCGAACTGTAACGTGTGCCTCTGCTATTGGTGCGATTAAAAATATAAATAGTAATGCTATTATTGGTGCCATCCATTTTTTATTTTTCATTCTAACTCCTCCATTTTTGTTTTCATATTTTATTTCCCGTCATTAGCGATAAAAATCTCATCTTCCCATTTTTTCTTCTCGCCACCTGGGTATTTTCCACTAACCTCTAATAACCAACTGCCAGACATTGAAAACGGCAAGTCGACAACATATTCCCCTCTATCATTTTGCTTGGCTTTAAATGTTGTTGAACCCATATCGTGCTGTATCATTGTAATTTTCACGGAAACTTCTTCAGGCTGTTTGCCATCTAGTTCTGAGATTTTTGCGGTCATATTCTGATAGCCTGTTTCTAATTTCACAATATTTATTTGTGCTTCTATTTGATCAGTGACCAAGGTTTTATCGTATGATTGGACAGCGATTGGATAAGCAATCTGACTCGCCCATACTCCTAATAAAATGACAATCAGCCCGACAACCCATTCACTCTGAATCCAACGCTTTGTTACTAAATTTCCGTTTTTCTTCCATTTCACTGTCTGAAATAAGGCTAAACCTAACATAGTAATCGTTAAAATGACTTTGATAATGACTACGGTGCTCCAAGCCATCCAATGGGTAAAGACGGCTGTTATGCCTGTCTGAAGAAAGACCATGATTACACCAGATACAAACACTAATCCGGAAGCAATCAACATTTTTCGAACGAAAAATGTTCTAAATTCCATCCATGAAATTAATGCATTGTGTTTCTTTTGCCAAATAAGCAATAAAATAACGTAAACTAGAGCACCAAGCCAAAATGCGATTGTTAGTTGATGAATCATTCGGAATATCAATGCGACAACCGGATGTTCCATTCCCCATACGTGCCCTCCGAAAGCTGGAGTTACAGCCAAAGCTAGCCAAAGGGCCAAATACCAGCCCTGAACCATTTCCGGCACAAATAATAAGATTAAGAATAATAATTGCGCACCTAACATAAGGATAAAAGGAAATTGTAGTAATAGTTCCCATTTTCCTTTAAAAATCACTTGAATAATTCCCGGTGGAAGAGAAAAGGCATACGTTATCAATTCAACGATTGTGCCAAGAACAAGTACAATAGCTCCTATACGTCGCCCCTTTTTCCATAAGGTATTGAGACTTGGAAACTTTCTTCTTTCAGCCAGATAGGTAAACCAAAAAAGGCCAGCACCTAAAAGAAGTAAACCTTCTACAATAACTCGAGCTGCTATTAATCCCACTTCAGAACTAGCATCATTTGCAACCGATTTGAACCCACCTTCTGTTGACTTACCGACTGAAAATGCGTAAGAGCCACTAACTGGGTGTCCGTCCGCTGAGACGACATTCCACTTCACCGTATAAGTTCCTTGCCTTAGTTCCGGGAGAGAAAATTCAAGAAGTGGAGATCGTTTAATATTTCCATCTGGATTACCCGTAAAGACCGGTTTTGCATTCCAATCATAAATCGTGACGATAGCTAAATCATGATCGATTGGTTCATTAAAGCGTAATTTTAACACAGACGGAGGTTTTTCGATAAGGATCCTTTCAGCTGGTTCCATTTCAAGTAGTGTGGAATGAGCATATACCGTCTGTGTTTGGAATAATGCAAAATATAATACAATAATTAACGGAGTCATTTTGAGTAAATGAGAAAGTCTCTTGCACAGCCTCCTGTTATTAAGTCCAGTTGTAACCCTCATCCTATCCACCCCCAATCGTGATCGATTTTTTCATTACGGTGTTCACACCTCGTGCTATTGTATGAGCATCCATTTTGTAAGCCCCAACTTGGTCGAAAGATACTTGCATAGTGATAGGCCCTATCTTCATTAGTTTTCTACCAGGGACAATGCTATCCTCTCTGTTTCCCTGTTCCAAATCCTCCACCTTAATCAATTGTCAGATGTAACGGTCACTTTCAATTTTTCATCAAGTGTAACCTCTCCATCAATATCATCTTTTCATACTGGATTTATTCTCCTTCTATCTATTGTTTATATGCATGTCTTAGTTTACATAAAAGAAGTGAAAAAACGATGAAGTACCTATGGCGATATTTTGAAATTTTTTACTCCGCATTAACGCGGAGTGTACACTATTCAATAAAATCAAAGCTCGACCATTTTCTTCGAATACGCACTTTCTAAATCCCGCACTACACAAACTACTAAGTTGAATAACACGACAAGTATTGGTTACCCAACATTTCCCCTATTTTTTGTGTAGCTGCATTATGACTTAAGCTAGTAACATTGCCACATCCTTTGAAGCAGATTTCACAGATATATCGAGTTCTGTAATATGGTGATAAGCTATTTTCATACATAAAAAAACTCCCAACCAAAATTGGTTGAGAGTCTTTGAAAGTTTGAAATTAACGTTTTGAGAACTGAGGTGCACGACGAGCGCCTTTAAGTCCTGGTTTTTTACGTTCTTTCATACGTGGGTCACGTGTTAAGAATCCTGCTGATTTCAATGCTGGACGGAAATCAGGGTCTACTGTAAGTAGTGCACGTGCAATACCATGACGGATTGCTCCTGCTTGACCTGTGAATCCACCACCATTAACGTTTACGTGTACATCGTAGCTACCTAGAGTTTGAGTAGTTACTAATGGTTGTTTAATAATTTCACGTAAAGTTTCGAATGGTACATAATCTTCTACGTCACGTTTGTTAATAACAATTTTGCCTTCGCCTGGTACTAAACGTACGCGTGCTACTGAACTTTTACGGCGACCAGTGCCGATATATTGAACTTGTGCCAAGTGTATGTCCTCCTCTTAATAATTATCCGCGAAGCTCGTATGCTTCTGGTTTTTGTGCTGCATGTGGATGTTCTGCTCCAGCGTAAACGTTTAGTTTTGTAAACATTTGACGTCCTAAAGAGTTTTTAGGAAGCATCCCTTTGATAGCTAATTCAAGCATTTTAGTTGGGTACTTAGAACGCATTTCTAAAGCTGTACGTTGTTTAAGTCCACCAGAGAATTGAGTGTGACGGTAGTAAATTTTGTCATTTAACTTGTTCCCAGTTAAATGAATTTTTTCTGCATTGATAATGATCACATGATCACCTGTGTCAACGTTTGGTGTAAATGTTGGTTTGTTTTTACCACGTAAAATAGCTGCAACTTCTGAAGCAAGACGACCAAGAGTTTGGCCTTCAGCGTCTACTACTAACCATTTACGTTCTACTTCGTGACCTTTAGCCATGAATGTTGTACGCATGTATTTTGTCCTCCTAATTCAATCATAATCGATCTAAAATTTTCTATATCCTCATACCAATAAGTTTCGGGGCTTATATTGTGGGGTTAATGAAAATACCATACATCATCATACCCCGGATAAGCTATTTAGTCAAGCATTTTCCGAAAAACACCTGGAAAGGTTGCTTCACTGAGAATACTCCACATTTTCCAGGTATAAACCGTGCGCTGGTGCGGTTTTCCCTGCCTGTGAACGGTCACAAGACTCCACAATTCCTTGCAACTCGCCAACACTTTTTTTTCCGATTGCAATTTCCCACAAAGTACCTGCAATAATACGGACCATATTATATAAAAAACCATTCCCGTTAATCACCATGTGCAATTGATTTGTTTCTTTTTTAAATTCTAATTCAATCGATCGAACAGTTCGTACAAAATCTTTCACACTTGTATTAGAAGCACAAAAACTGGAGAAATCATGTGTTCCAAGTAGATAAACAGTCGATTCTTTCATTAATTCGATATTGGGTCTGTATCGATCTGCATGGACTGAATAATTCCGTTCAAAAGGACTATGAACTTGATTTAATGACCAAATATATCGATATGTTTTGCCCGTAGCATCATACCGTGCATGAAAATCATCTCTTACTTGCTCTACCGATAAAATCCGTATGTCTCCTGGTAGCTGTACATTAAAAGCCGTTCTCCAATTTTCCATTGGTATTGTAAGAGTACTGTCAAAATGAATAACTTGTCCCGTTGCATGGACGCCGGCATCCGTTCTTCCACTAGCAACTACTTTTACGATTTCTCCTTTGTGCATGGCACATAAAACATTTTCCAATTCCAGTTGTACAGTTCGTTTTCCTGGTTGAATTTGATACCCTGAAAAACTACTTCCATCATAACTAACAATTGCTTTTAATCTCATTACTGCACCTCGTTTTATTGCCTAAAATATACAAGAATTCCCGCTAACACTCCGAGAGAAATCATTATTATTGTATCCCGTGCTGCCCACTCTAACTTACGATATCGAGTTCTACCTTCTCCACCCTTATAGCCTCGTACTTCCATCGCTGTCGCTAAATCTTCCGCACGCTTAAAAGCACTTACAAATAAAGGAATGAGGAGAGGGACAATGGCATTCATTCTTTCTTTCAAATTACCTGTTGTCATATCAGATCCTCTAGCCATTTGAGCTTTCATAATTTTATCGGTTTCATCCATTAACGTCGGGATGAATCTTAACGATATAGACATCATTAGCGCTAATTCATGCACTGGAAGCCTCCATTTCTTCAATGGGTTTAATAGTGACTCCAAAGCATCTGTAATCGAAATAGGTGTCGTAGTGAGCGTTAAAATTGATGTTAAAATAACTAGTACAAAAAAGCGGATGGAAATAAATATCCCCTGTCTTAATCCTTCTTCATAAATCGTTATAAACTTCCAATGAAAAATTATGTCGCCTTCTCGTGTAAATATTAAATGCAACAAAAATGTAAATATGATTAATATAACAACGGGCTTCAATCCGTTTATTAAAAAATATAGTCTAATTTTAGACATACGAATTATTAAAAATGTAAATACGAGTAAGATAGCATATGTAATCCAGTTGTTCGCTATAAAAACAGTAGCTATAAATAAAAATACAAAAACCATTTTAGCTCGTGCATCTAGTCGGTGAATGAAAGAATCTCCAGGAATATACCTACCAAATATCATTTTTTCAAGCATTACACTTCACGCTCCTTATTAATAAGTTGCGCAAGCTCTGCTGCTAATGACTCTTCCGTTAAACAAATAGTAGGTAGCTTCATTCCAATCAATTGCTCGATTTTTTTTTGAAACTTAACACTTTGAGGTAACTCTAACCGATACTCCTTTAGTCGTCCCTCATTTTCGAAAATCGCTTGAGGAGCTCCTTCTAAAACACATTTTCCATTATGCATAATGGCAATTCGATCGGCGTATCTCGCAGCATCCTCCATACTATGTGTTACTAATACGGTTGTTAAGCCCTTCTCTTTATGAAGCTGATAAAATAAATCCATTATTTCTTTTCGTCCTCTTGGATCAAGACCAGCAGTAGGTTCATCTAAGACTAACACTTCGGGATTCATCGCAAGTACACCTGCTATCGCAACTCGTCGCATCTGTCCTCCCGATAAGTCGAACGGTGATTTCTCCATTACTTCCTCGGGAAGTCCAAGTAATTTTACTAATTCTATAGCACGCAGTCTTGCTTCTTCTTTTGGCACACCAAAGTTCATTGGACCAAACATAATATCTTTCAAAACCGTTTCCTCAAATAATTGGTGCTCTGGAAATTGAAAAACAATTCCTACCTTTTGTCTTACTTTGCGTAAATGACTATTCTTTTTATCAGCTTTTACTTCTACATCACCAATTTGGATGGAACCATCCGAAGGTTTTAATAATGCATTTAAATGTTGTAAAATGGTCGATTTTCCCGAACCAGTATGTCCAATAATTGCCTGATAGCTACCGGATGGGATATATAAATCTACATTATATAATGCACGTTTTTCAAATGGTGTATTTCTTGCATAAGCATAACTTACTTGTTGAAGTGTGATGTCCATAAATCATTCACCAACTCTTCTTCTGACATATGATCTGCAACTAAAGAAACTCCCTGTAAACGCAATAAACGAGAAATATTCATTGCGAATGGCAAATCGAGTCCCAGATCTACTAACTCTTGCCCTTTTTGAAATATTTCTTCTGGCGTACCTTCAGCATATTTTTTCCCATTATTCATCATAATTACTCGGTCTGCAAGCAATGCTTCTTCTAAATCATGGGTAATGGATATTACTGTTAAATCAGTCTCTTCTTTTAACTGTCGAACAGTAGCAAGTACTTCTTCTCTTCCCTGAGGATCTAGCATAGATGTAGCTTCATCCAATAATAATACTTTTGGTTTTAAAGCAATAGCCCCCGCTATTGCTACACGCTGCTTTTGCCCACCTGATAAATGATGTGGCTCACTATTCATAAAATCGACCATTTTCACCTTTACTAAAGACGCTTCTACTCGTTCCACCATTTCCTCAAAAGGGATCCCGTTATTTTCTAATGCGAACGCAACATCATCTTGAACTGTAGCTCCTACAAATTGGTTGTCTGGATTTTGAAACACCATCCCTATTTGAGAACGTGTATCCCATAAGTTATGCTCATTTAACGATTCCCCAAAAACACGCACTTGTCCCGTCTGAGGAAATAGAAGACCATTCATTAATCGTGCAAGTGTCGATTTGCCGGATCCATTATGCCCAACAATCGCAACCCATTCTCCCGCGTAAATTGTATAAGACACATCATCTATGGCTGAACGCACATTTTTATCATCTGTTTCTTTTGCATATGTAAAAGTTACTTCTTGTAAAGAAATAATTTCGCTTTTCATCCTTTACCTCCTCTGACTCATCTCAGCTGTTCTAAACTCATGTAACCATTTTACGATAAAATAAAAAAGCGCGCACCTCATTTTGAGAAATGCGCTCTTCTATAACGTTTTCAAGATTGGCTGCTCAAGACCAATCAGAAAAATGAGGTGCGTAGAGCTAGACGAGACGCTACTTTTTAATTGCGCCTCGGCGTAATTAAGTATCCAGATTTTGAATTGTGCGGGCACAATTCAATCAGGAAAAAGTCCGCTCATCATAACACTCAGCTTTTATATTGTCGTATAAATCTAATAAATATGTTTGAAAAAAGAAGAGGGTGGTAGAAACACCAATCCCTCTCTTCAACTTTAAATATAAATCAAATTGGCTTTAACGTATTTTGTACATACGCCAGCTAAATTTAATTATACTAACTCAATTACTACTACTGGTGCTCCGTCTCCACGACGAGGTCCAACTTTCATAATACGAGTATAACCGCCTTGACGTTCTGCATAGCGTGGTGCTACATCATCAAACAATTTTTGTAAAGCAAAAACTGTTGATTCATTACCTTCTTCATCAGTAGAAGTCGCTACTTCACGACGAATGTAAGCAGCTGCTTGACGACGTGCGTGTAAATCTCCGCGTTTACCTAAAGTGATCATTTTTTCAACAACAGAACGTAATTCTTTTGCACGTGCTTCAGTTGTTTGAAGACGCTCATGAATGATTAAGTCAGTTGTTAAGTCACGTAACATCGCTTTACGTTGAGAACTTGTACGTCCAAGTTTTCTGTAACCCATGGATGTTTCCCTCCTTCGGTGAATAGTTCAAATCTAGCTATATCAAAATTCGCTTAGTCTTCTTTACGTAATCCTAAGCCAAGCTCATCTAACTTTGCTCTTACTTCTTCTAAAGATTTACGTCCAAGGTTTCTTACCTTCATCATATCGTCTTCTGATTTGCTAGCAAGCTCAAGTACTGTATTAATACCCGCGCGTTTTAAGCAATTATAAGAACGAACAGAAAGATCAAGTTCTTCGATAGTCATCTCTAGTACTTTTTCTTTTTGATCTTCTTCTTTTTCGACCATGATTTCAGCAGTTTTTGCCTCATCCGTCATCCCTACAAAAATATTTAAGTGCTCTGTTAGTATTTTTGCTCCAAGCGAAATCGCCTCTTTCGGACCGGTGCTGCCATCTGTCCACACATCAAGAGTTAATTTATCATAGTTTGCCGATTGGCCAACTCGAGTATTTTCCACTTGAAAATTAACGCGTGAAACTGGAGTATAAATAGAGTCGATCGGGATTACGCCGATAGGAAGATCCTCACGTTTGTTTTGATCAGCAGGAGTGTAGCCACGGCCTCGACCTGCGTACATACGCATACGGAAATGACCATTTTTGCCGATTGTTGCAATATAGAGTTCTGGGTTCAAAACCTCAACATCACTGTCATGTGTAATGTCAGCAGCTGTAACCGTTCCCTCTCCTTTTACATCAATCTCAATGACTTTTTCTTCATCAGAGTAGATTTTTAAAGCTAGTTTCTTCACGTTCATAATTATAGATGCAACATCTTCCACTACGCCTTCAATAGTTGAAAACTCATGTAAAACGCCATCAATTTGAATAGAAGTAACTGCAGCTCCTGGTAAAGAAGACAGAAGGATACGACGTAAAGAATTACCCAAAGTATTTCCATAGCCACGTTCTAGCGGTTCTACAACAAACTTACCAAACTTGGTATTTTCGCTGATTTCTACACTTTCAATCTTTGGTTTTTCAATTTCGATCATTCCAATTTACCCTCCCTCAAAACATCGAATGTATAGGTTCTTTCCATCATGAATTCGATCGTTTAACTGATTGCTGTTTGCACAACCTCAGTCTGTACAATAAATGATGTTCTCAAACAATTATTTGAGTTTCACCTATTACACGCGACGACGTTTTGGTGGACGGCAACCATTATGTGGTACTGGTGTTACATCTTTAATAGCTGTAACTTCTAGACCTGCAGCTTGAAGTGCGCGGATAGCCGCTTCACGACCTGCACCAGGACCTTTAACTGTTACTTCTAATGTTTTTATGCCATGTTCCATGGAAGTTTTTGCAGCTGTTTCAGCAGCCATTTGTGCAGCGAATGGAGTAGATTTACGAGAACCTCTGAATCCAAGAGCTCCAGCAGATGACCAAGAAAGTGCATTACCTTGCATGTCCGTGATAGTCACAATTGTATTATTAAATGTTGAGCGGATGTGAGCAATACCGGATTCGATATTCTTTTTCACACGACGCTTACGTGTTTGTTGTTTACGTGCCATGTTAAGAAGAAACCTCCTTTACCGATTATTTTTTCTTGTTCGCAACTGTTTTACGAGGACCTTTACGAGTACGAGCATTGTTCTTCGTATTTTGTCCACGTACAGGTAAGCCGCGACGATGACGGATACCTCGGAATGAACCGATTTCCATCAAACGTTTGATGTTAAGTGATACTTCACGACGAAGGTCACCCTCTACTTTGTATACACCGATTTGTTCACGGATTTTGTTTAACTCGTCTTCTGTAAGATCGCGTACGCGAGTTTCTTCAGAAATACCAGCTTCTGCTAACACTTTTTGTGCAGTAGTTTTACCAATTCCGAAAATGTATGTTAATGAAATAACAACGCGTTTATCGCGTGGAATGTCAACACCAGCAATACGTGCCATATGTGTCGTGCACCTCCTTCTAATTAGCCTTGTCTTTGTTTGTGTTTAGGATTTTCACAGATTACCATAACTTTACCGCGTCGGCGAATAACCTTACATTTTTCGCAGATCGGTTTCACAGATGGTCTCACTTTCATCTAACCTAACCTCCTTAGTAGTCCGGAGTGCAAAAGATTATTTAAAACGGTACGTGATACGACCGCGTGTTAAATCGTAAGGAGATAGTTCAATTGTGACTTTATCTCCAGGTAAAATGCGTATAAAGTGCATGCGAATTTTACCCGATACATGCGCAAGTATTGTATGACCGTTTTCTAATTCTACCTTAAACATCGCGTTTGGCAAAGTCTCAACAACTGTTCCTTCGACTTCAATTACATCATCTTTCGCCATCAACCCTGTCTCCCTTCTATATACAAATCAGGTTCTCATCAAAATTCAAACGTAATTTGCTGTTAGTATAGCCTCTAATAGAACGAAACTATTCGTTTCAAGCATATGTTTGGAAATCATGAGAGATGTTCGAAAGACACTCGTAAGGTTTCGCTTTTAGCAATCCACGGAGTAGACTGACTGGTAGAAACCTGTCTCCCTCATGTCAACATAATCGTACGAAAGTGTTGGATGAGTTCCATAGTACCCGTTCGTTACATAGATGCTTCCACGAAACCCATTATACTCCTTCAGAATCTGAAATGCACGTGGACTAGGGGGTCCTCGCTTTGATACATTTCTTTTCTTCCGTTGTATACCGGGCGCAATATGCTTTTGCAGCTCTCGAAAAAAACATTTTCGTTCTTTGCATATTGCCCGGCAATTAGTCGTCTGCGACAGGCACCGGGCTAGATGCGGTTGCCCTGTAACAGAGCATCAAGATCAGCAAAAACTTTTGTAATTTCTTGCTGTCCATCTATATTCGATAAAACACCTTTGTTCTCATAAAAATCAAGCAAAGGTTGAGTTTGCTTCATATTTACTTCCAGACGGTTAGTCACCGTTTCGGGATTATCATCCGCTCTTTGATAAAGTTCTCCACCATCTTTATCACATACCCCATCTTTAGCAGGTGGGTTAAAGACTAAATGATAAGCAGTGCCACATTCTTTACAAATACGACGACCTGTTAGACGTTTAATCAATTCTTCTTGTTCAACTTGAATGTTCAGCACATGCTCAATCGATTTTCCTAGATCCGCAAGTAGAGCATCTAATGCTTCTGCTTGAGGAACTGTTCGTGGAAAACCATCAAGTAAGAATCCTTTTTCACAATCTGGTTTACTTAATCTTTCACGGACAATACCAATCGTTACTTCATCAGGTACTAATGCACCTTGATCCATAAACGACTTTGCTTTTAAACCAAGTTCCGTGCCATCTTTGATAGCTGCACGAAACATATCGCCTGTAGAAATATGAGGGATTGCGTACTTCTCAACAATTTTGTCAGCTTGAGTACCTTTTCCGGCACCTGGCAGACCCATTAAAACGATATTCATACGGAAATGCCCCCCCAGGACTATTTTGTAGATTTTTAGGAACTATTCTGTTCCTAAAAACCAACATTATTTCATAAAGCCTTTATAGTGACGTTTAACTAATTGTGATTCTAGCTGTTTCATCGTTTCGAGTGCAACACCCACTACGATAAGTAAGCTTGTTCCGCCAATTTGTGCCGTTTGTGGAAGTCCCGCAAACTTAACAAACAATAAAGGCATAATCGCTATAAGCGCTAGGAAAATTGAACCAACAAATGTTAATCGATATAATACGCTAGTCAAATAATTTTGTGTGTTAATTCCTGGACGAATCCCTGGAATATATGCACCTTGCTTTTTCAAATTGTCTGCCACATTCTCTGGATTCACTTGAATGAATGCATAGAAGTAAGTAAACGCAATGATTAGAGCAATATATAAAGTCATACCAATAGGTTGTGTGTAATTTAGTGCGTGCGTTATAAAATCAGTTACCTTATTTTGACCAAAAAATAAAACGATAGATTGTGGTGCCATAAGGAACGCAGATGCAAAAATTACTGGGATAACTCCCGCAGCATTTACTTTTAAAGGTAAGTGTGTTTGTTGAGCACCTGTTTGAGCAGTACCAGCAACACGTTTCGCGTATTGAATCGGTATTTTACGCAACGCTTGTTGAACATAAATTACACCAACTGTTACAGCGATAATTGCCGCTAAAAGTAACACTAACACAATTATATTGATAAACAGTGCATCTCCAGCATCTTGAATTTGTGATGCATACATTTGGTTTACTGCATTTGGAATAGCAGCGGCAATACCGGCGAAGATAATAATAGAAATACCATTACCAACACCTTTTGCCGTAATCTGCTCACCTAACCACATTAGAAATGCGGTACCAGCAGTTAACACAATTGCAATTACAAAATAAGTCATGACGCCTTCGTTTTTTATTAAAGAACCGCTAAACATACGGTTAAACCCATATGACATTGCAATTGCTTGAATAAAAGCTAAGATGATCGTGAAGTAACGAGTGAATTGCGCAAGTTTACGTCTACCGACTTCCCCTTGTTTCGACCACTCTGTAAACTTCGGAACAACATCCATTTGTAATAACTGAACAATGATTGATGCTGTGATGTATGGCATAATTCCCATTGCTAGAATGGAGAATTTTTTTAAAGCCCCACCACCAAATGTATTTAAAAATCCAATCACACCTAAGTGATCTGCTTGTTTTAATACAGATGCATCGACGTTCGGTACAGGTATATATGTACCTATACGAAAGACAATTAACATCAGTAAAGTAAAAATGATTTTATTTCGAATATCTCGCACACGCATAAAGTTAGAGATTGTCTGAAACATTAAACCACCTCAGTTTGTCCGCCAGCGTTCTCAATAGCTTCTTTAGCTGACGCAGAGAATTTGTGAGCTTTTACAGTTAACTTCTTGTCAAGAGTTCCATTACCTAGAATCTTAATACCAGATTTTTCACTACTCACAACACCTGTTTCGATTAATAGAGCAGGTGTTATTTCTGTGCCTTCTTCGAAACGATTTAATGTGTCAAGGTTCACAATTGCAAACTCTTTACGGTTAATGTTCGTAAATCCACGTTTTGGTAAACGACGGAATAATGGGTTTTGACCGCCTTCAAATCCTGGACGAACCCCTCCGCCTGAACGAGCGTTTTGACCTTTATGACCTTTACCTGAAGTTTTACCAGTACCAGAACCAATACCACGTCCTATACGTTTACGTGAAGAACGTGATCCTTCTGATGGTTTTAACTCATGAAGTTTCATATGGTGGCACCTCCTTATTCTTAAATTAAACCTTAAATTTCTTTTATAGTTACTAAGTGAGCTACTTTGCCAACCATCCCGCGGATAGCTGCATTGTCTTGATGCTCAACTGATTGGTGTAATTTACGTAGTCCAAGAGCTTCTGCAGTTTTGCGTTGATTTGGTTTAGTACCAATCAAGCTTTTAGTAAGGGTAATTTCTAATTTAGTTGCCATTGTAATTTCCCCCCTTATCCTAACAGTTCTTCTACTGATTTACCACGTAATTTAGCAACGTCCTCAGCACGTTTTAGTTGAGTTAGTCCTTGTACTGTAGCACGAACCATGTTGATAGGTGTGTTAGATCCAAGTGATTTAGATAAAATATCAGTGATACCAGCTAATTCTAGTACCGCACGAACCGGTCCACCAGCGATAACTCCTGTACCAGGTGCTGCAGGTTTAACTAGAATAGAACCAGCTCCGAAGCGTCCAATGATTTGGTGAGGAGTAGTTCCGCCAACTCTTGGTACTTCGATCAAGTTTTTCTTCGCATCTTCAACAGCTTTACGGATTGCATCTGGAACCTCTTGAGCTTTACCAGTACCAAATCCTACATGTCCGTTTTTGTCACCGACAACTACTAATGCAGTAAAACGGAAACGACGTCCACCTTTTACAACTTTAGCAACACGGTTAATCGTAACTACGCGTTCTTCAAGTTCAAGTTTGTTTGGGTCAATACCACGCATGAAATATGTCCCTCCTTCTTCTTAAAATTCTAAGCCGTTTTCACGTGCGGCTTCAGCTAATGCTTTAACACGTCCATGATATAAGTAACCGCCACGGTCGAATACAACAGATTTGATGTTTTTTTCAACAGCGCGTTTTGCGATTGTTTCACCAATTGATTTTGCAGCTTCAACATTTCCAGCTGTTCCATCAAAGTCTTTATCCATAGTAGACGCACTAACGATTGTTAGACCTTTTGAGTCATCGATAAGTTGTGCGTAAATATGTTTATTAGAACGGAATACATTTAAACGAGGACGTTCAGTAGTACCCGTGATTTTTGTACGAACACGTGCATGACGTTTTTTACGAACTTGATTTTTGTCTTGTTTCGTAATCACAGTGGTCACTCCTTTCTAATGCGAAATGCATTATTTACCTGTTTTACCTTCTTTGCGGCGTACAACTTCGCCTTCATAACGAATACCTTTACCTTTGTAAGGCTCTGGTGGACGAACTTGACGAATGTTAGATGCTAATGCACCAACGCGTTCTTTGCTAATACCGCGAACGATAATTTTTGTATTCGAAGGAACTTCAACTTCAATTCCAGCTTCAGGAGTGAACTCAACTGGATGTGAGTACCCTACATTAAGTACAAGTTTAGTACCTTGTAGTTGTGCACGGTAACCTACCCCAACTAATTCAAGTCCACGTTCAAATCCTTGAGAAACACCAGTGATCATATTAGCTAATAGAGCACGTGTAGTTCCATGAATTGTGCGGTGGTCTTTCGACTCTGAAGGACGTACTAAAGTAATTACAGTACCTTCTTGCTCAATTTTAATATCTTGGTTAAAAGATCTTGTTAATTCACCTTTTGGCCCTTTAACTACTACTGTATTGTCTTCGTTAACAGTCACAGTAACGTTTGCAGGAACCTCAATTGGTTTTTTACCTACTCGAGACATTTTGTTGCACCTCCATTCGTTTGTTGATTATTACCAAACGTAAGCTACGATTTCTCCGCCAACTTGTTTAGCGCGAGCTTCTTTATCTGTTAATAAACCATTTGAAGTAGAAACTAAAGCAATTCCTAAACCATTTAATACTTTAGGCACTTCGTTTGTTTTAGCGTAAACGCGTAGACCAGGTTTTGAAATACGTTTCAAACCAGTAATAACGCGTTCGTCGTTTTGACCATATTTCAAGAAGATACGGATAATTCCTTGTTTGCTATCTTCTACATATTCAACGTCACGTACGAAACCTTCGCGTTTTAAAATTTCAGCGATTTCCTTTTTCATGTTTGAAGCAGGAACTTCTAATTTCTCGTGACGAACCATGTTAGCATTACGAATGCGTGTAAGCATATCTGCAATTGGATCTGACATTGTCATTACATTTACCTCCTTCCCAGTTTAGGGGATTACCAGCTTGCTTTTTTAACGCCAGGAATTTGTCCCTTGTATGCAAGTTCACGGAAACAAATACGGCAAAGCTTAAATTTACGATATACAGAGTGCGGACGTCCACAGCGCTCACAGCGTGTGTATTCTTGCACTTGGAACTTTGGCGTACGTTGTTGTTTAACGATCATTGATTTTTTAGCCACGTTTTCGCCTCCCTTATTTTACTTTTGGAACGGCATACCGAATTGTGTTAATAACTCACGAGCTTCTTCGTCAGAGTTCGCAGTTGTTACAATTACGATGTCCATACCGCGTACTTTAGAAACTTTATCATAATCGATTTCAGGGAAGATTAATTGCTCTTTTACTCCAAGAGTGTAGTTACCACGTCCGTCAAATGCTTTTTTAGAAACACCGCGGAAGTCGCGTACACGTGGAAGTGAGATAGCGATTAATTTATCCAAGAAGTCATACATACGTTCTCCACGTAGTGTAACTTTTGCACCGATTGGCATTCCTTCACGAAGACGGAAACCAGCGATCGATTTTTTAGCTTTAGTAACTACAGGCTTTTGACCAGCGATGATTTGTAACTCTTCAACAGCAGCGTCAAGCGCTTTTGTATTTGATACAGCTTCACCCACACCCATGTTGATAACAATTTTATCAACTTTAGGTACTTGCATTACTGATTTATATTCAAACTTGCTCATTAGAGCAGGAGAAACTTCCTTAAGAAATTTTTCTTTTAGGCGGTTCATGTGTGTACCTCCCTTCTTTTTACTTATTTAATAATTTCACCAGATTTTTTAGCAACACGAACTTTTTTGCCATCTTCTACTTTAGAACCTACGCGAGTCGGCTCGCCAGTTTTTGGGTCGATTAACATAACGTTCGAAACGTGAATTGCAGCCTCTTGGCTCACAATTCCGCCTTGCTGATTAGCTTGGTTTGGCTTCATATGTTTTTTGACGATGTTTACACCTTCAACTAACACGCGGTCTTTCTTAGGAAAAGCAGAAAGGATAACACCTGTTTTACCTTTGTCTTTACCTGAGATTACCTTAACTTTGTCGCCTTTTTTAACATGCATTCTGTCGCACCTCCTTGATTGGCACTTTCATGTAAATTAAAGAACTTCTGGAGCTAAAGATACGATTTTCATAAAGTTGCTATCGCGTAATTCACGAGCAACTGGTCCGAAAATACGAGTTCCACGCGGTCCTTTATCGTCTTTGATAATAACGCATGCGTTCTCATCAAATTTGATATAAGTTCCGTCTTTACGGCGCACGCCGCTTTTAGTGCGAACGATTACAGCTTTAACGACGTCACCTTTCTTGACAACGCCACCTGGTGTTGCTTTCTTAACTGTACATACGACGATATCGCCGATATTAGCAGTTTTACGACCAGTACCACCAAGTACTTTAATTGTTAAAACTTCACGTGCACCTGAGTTGTCAGCAACTTTCATACGAGTTTCTTGTTGGATCACTTAGGTAACCTCCCTTCGGAATTATTGAGTTCCGAATTTTATTATTAGATAATAACCGCTTTTTCTACAACTTCTACTAGACGGAAACGTTTTGTAGCTGAGAGCGGACGAGTTTCCATGATGCGAACGATATCGCCGATTTGCGCTACGTTTTGCTCATCATGTGCTTTGAATTTCTTAGAATATTTAACACGTTTACCGTATAATTTATGTTTTTTATGTGTTTCAACTAAAACAGTGATTGTTTTATCCATTTTGTCAGAAACTACACGGCCAGTGTATACTTTGCGTTGATTACGCTCAGTCATGCCTGAAAACCTCCTTTATCAGTTGTTTGCACTGATTTCTCTTTCGCGTACCACAGTTTTCATACGTGCAATCGCTTTACGTACTTCACGAATGCGAGCTGTGTTTTCTAATTGACCAGTCGCCAATTGGAAGCGAAGGTTGAAAAGCTCTTCTTTCAGTGATTTTACCTTTTGTTCTATTTCTGCAGTAGTAAGTTCACGGATGTCATTAGCTTTCATTAGATTCACCACCAATTTCTTGACGTTTAACTATTTTACATTTAATAGGAAGCTTATGTGATGCTAAGCGTAACGCTTCACGAGCGATCTCTTCAGATACACCAGCAATTTCAAACATAATTTTTCCTGGTTTAACAACAGCTACCCAACCTTCAGGAGCACCTTTACCGGAACCCATACGAACCTCAAGAGGCTTTTTCGTGTAAGGTTTATGTGGGAATATTTTAATCCATACTTTACCGCCACGTTTCATGTAACGTGTCATTGCAATACGAGCTGATTCGATTTGACGGCTTGTGATCCAGCTAGCTTCTGTAGCTTGTAGACCAAATTCACCAAATGCTATTTCTTTCCCGCCTTTTGCTTCACCACGCATCTTTCCACGGTGTTCACGACGGTATTTAACGCGTTTAGGCATTAACATATTATTTGCCTCCTTCCTCAGAGTTCTTCTTCACTGGAAGGACTTCACCACGATAGATCCATACTTTAACGCCTAGCTTACCATAAGTTGTGTCAGCTTCAGCATGTGCATAATCAATGTCAGCACGTAATGTATGAAGTGGTACAGTACCTTCACTATAGTGTTCAGCACGCGCGATGTCAGCGCCGCCAAGACGTCCAGATACTTGAGTTTTAATACCTTTAGCGCCTGCACGCATTGTGCGTTGAATTGCTTGCTTTTGAGCACGACGGAAAGATACGCGGCCTTCTAATTGGCGTGCGATACTTTCTGCTACTAATTTAGCATCTAAGTCTGCTCTTTTTATTTCTACGATATTGATGTGTACACGCTTGCCAGTAGTATCGTTCAAGTGTTTACGAAGTGCTTCAACTTCTGTACCACCTTTACCAATTACCATACCTGGTTTCGCAGTGTGAATTGTAATGTTTACACGTTTCGCTGCACGTTCAATTTCTACTGTAGAAACTGAAGCGTCTTTTAAACGAGTTTCAATGTGCTTACGAATTTTTAAGTCTTCGTGAAGTAGAGTTGCATAGTCTTTACCAGCGTACCATTTTGACTCCCAGTCACGAATAATACCTACTCGTAATCCTATTGGATGTACTTTTTGACCCACGGATTATCCCTCCTTCTTCTCAGATACCACTACTGTAATGTGGCTAGTACGTTTGTTTATAGCACTTGCACGCCCCATTGCACGTGGACGGAATCGTTTTAATGTTGGACCTTCATCAACAAAGACTTCGGAAACAACAAGATTGTTAATATCTAAATCATAATTGTGCTCAGCGTTTGCAATAGCAGATTTTAATACTTTCTCAACAACAGGTGATGCTGCTTTAGGAGTTAGTTGTAAAATTGCAACTGCTTCACCGACTTGCTTACCTCTGATTAAATCTACGACTAATCTTACTTTACGAGGAGCAATGCGCACTGTTTTAGCAATAGCTTTTGCTTGTGACATTTGAATGACCTCCTCTCAAATTAGCGTCTTGTTTTCTTATCATCTGCACCATGACTTTTATAAGCGCGTGTTGGTGCAAACTCGCCTAGTTTATGACCTACCATATCTTCAGTCACGTATACTGGAACATGTTTGCGTCCGTCATATACCGCGATAGTTAATCCGATAAAAGTAGGGAAAATAGTAGAACGGCGAGACCAAGTCTTAATCACTTGTTTTTTCTCAGAGTCCTTTTGAGCATCGACCTTTTTTAATAAATGATCATCTGCAAAAGGTCCTTTTTTCAAGCTACGACCCATGCTGGAACCTCCCTCCGTGATTGCACCACGGTTCGTTCTTTGAACCGTAGTAAAACCACTTTATTTTTTACGACGACGAATGATAAGTTTGTCGGATTTGTTTTTCTTGCTACGAGTTTTGTATCCAAGAGTTGGTTTACCCCATGGAGACATAGGTGACTTACGACCGATTGGTGTACGTCCTTCACCACCACCGTGTGGGTGATCGTTAGGGTTCATTACAGATCCACGTACAGTTGGGCGTTTACCTAACCAACGATTACGACCAGCTTTACCAATGTTTACAAGTTCATGTTGTTCATTTCCTACTTCGCCAACAGTTGCGCGGCAAACACCTAGGATTAAACGAACTTCACCAGATTGTAAACGTACGATTACGTATTTACCTTCTTTACCAAGTAATTGAGCAGATGTACCAGCAGAACGTACTAACTGACCACCTTTACCAGGTTTCATTTCGATGTTATGGATAGTAGTACCCATTGGGATGTTTTGTAATGGAAGTGCGTTCCCTACTTTAATATCAGCTTCTGGACCTGACACGATTGTCATTCCAACTTCTAAGCCTTTAGGAGCTAGGATATAACGTTTTTCCCCATCCACATAATTAATCAATGCGATATTCGCAGAGCGGTTTGGATCATATTCAATAGTAGCAACACGTCCTGGTATACCATCTTTGTTTCGTTTGAAATCAATGATACGGTATTGACGTTTGTGTCCACCACCATGATGACGAACAGTAATTTTACCTTGATTGTTACGGCCGCCTTTACGTTTCACAGGAGCAAGTAATGATTTCTCAGGCTTGTCAGTTGTGATTTCAGCGTAATCTAATGAAGTCATATTACGACGTCCGTTTGTCGTTGGTTTATACTTTCTAATCGCCATTTTATTCCCTCCTTCTTGAGTATTAATTCCTTATTGTAAGGATTAGATTTCGAATAGCTCGATTTCTTTACTGTCAGTAGTTAATGTAACAATCGCTTTACGACGTTTGTTTGTATATCCACCGAATTTACCTACACGTTTGAATTTACCTTTGTAGTTCATGATGTTTACTTTTTCAACATCTACTCCAAAGATTTCTTCAACTGCATATTTAACTTGTGTTTTATTAGCGCGAGTGTCCACTTCAAAAGTGTACTTCTTATCTGCCATTACTTCAGAAGAACGCTCGGTAATGACCGGACGTTTAATAATATCACGTGCTTCCATTATCCAAGCACCTCCTCTACTTTTTCTACTGCAGCTTTAGTCATCACTAATTTATCGTGACCAACTAAATCTAAAACGTTAATGCCTGTTGCAGACACAACTGTGATTCCAGGGATGTTACGAGCAGCTAGTGCAACGTTCTCATCTAAATCAGCAGTTACGAATAATGCTTTTTTATTGATTGAAAGTCCAGTTAGCACTTTCACGAAATCTTTTGTTTTTGGTGCATCAAAAGCTAACCCTTCAAGTACTACGATGCTTTCTTCATGAACTTTAGATGAAAGAGCTGAAAGAAGCGCTAAACGACGTACTTTCTTTGGTAACTTATAGCTGTAGCTACGTGGAGTCGGACCAAATACAATACCACCACCACGCCATTGTGGAGAGCGAATTGAACCTTGACGAGCACGACCAGTTCCTTTTTGTTTCCAAGGTTTACGGCCACCACCAGCTACTTCAGAACGGTTTTTCACTTTGTGATTACCTTGACGAAGTGATGCGCGTTGAGCAATGATAGCTTCAAATAAAACAGATTCGTTTGGCTCAATTCCGAAAACTTTGTCGTTTAACTCGATTTCGCCAACAGAAGCTCCTGTTTGATTGAATAAAGATACTTTTGCCATTCCTGTTTCCTCCTTTCTTCAGAGATTATTTCGATTTAATAGCAGTTTTTACAACTACTAATGATTTACGAGAACCAGGAACATTACCTTTAATAAGTAGTAAGTTACGTTCAGCATCCACTCTTACGATTTGTAAGTTTTGGATTGTAACCACATGTCCACCCATTTGACCAGGTAATTTCTTTTGTTTAAATACGCGGTTCGGAGCAACTGGCCCCATTGAACCTGGACGACGGTGATAACGAGATCCATGGGCCATTGGTCCACGAGATTGTCCGTGGCGTTTAATAACACCTTGGAAACCTTTACCTTTAGTAACACCTGTTACATCAATTACATCGCCTTCTGCGAAACTTTCAACGTTGACTTCTTGACCAACCTCGTAATTAGCTGTATCCAAGCCGCGGAATTCGCGGATGAAGCGCTTAGGAGCAGTGCTTGCTTTAGCTACGTGCCCTTTTGCTGGTTTGTTAGAAAGCTTTTCACGCTTATCTTCGAAACCTAACTGAATTGCTTCGTAACCGTCTGTTTCAACTGTTTTCTTTTGAAGCACTACGTTTGGAGAAGCTTCAACTACAGTTACAGGGATTAAGTCACCGTTCTCAGCAAATACTTGCGTCATACCGATTTTTCTACCTAAGATTCCTTTGGTCATCCGTCACACCTCCTATAATAATTTGTTATTTTTTATTTTTACCATTAAAGTTTGATTTCAATATCAACGCCAGATGGTAAGTCAAGCTTCATTAACGCATCAACAGTTTGTGGTGTTGGGTTAACGATATCGATAAGACGTTTATGCGTACGCATTTCGAATTGTTCACGAGAATCTTTATACTTATGAACAGCACGAAGAATCGTATAAACAGATCTTTCAGTCGGAAGTGGAATCGGACCCGATACACTTGCACCTGAACGTTTAGCAGTTTCCACAATTTTCTCAGCAGATTGATCAAGGATTCTATGATCATACGCTTTCAAACGAATACGAATTTTTTGTTTTGCCATTATTTTCCCTCCTTTTCGCCTATTTTCTAGACATTCTCCACGAAAATTTTCCGTACACTCGCCATGGCAAAGCGGCCGGGTGTGTCGGTAACCTCTCGCTTCATCGCAGTCAAAGACCAACATTCAACATTATATACAATAAAAAAAGATTCCGCAAGTGTTTTGGCGAAATTCTTTTTAAATGTTGATATATTATTTCTCTTAACTAATGAACTAGTTCCTTTAAGTCTTTTATCAGTATACAAAACTATCGCTATTTTTAAAAATGAAACGCTAAATTAAGTTGATAATGCCTTTTTTCTATGTATAAACGACGCTCGATTAAATGAGCGTCCTTTCTTTTCCTAACTATAGTACATATATAACCGCGATCCACCCAAAGAGAATTAACGGTATGTTGTAACAAATAAATGTAGGTACACATGTATCCCAAATATGATTATGCTGTCCGTCTACATTTAGCCCAGCAGTTGGACCGAGTGTTGAATCCGACGCTGGTGAACCAGCATCTCCAAGTGCGCCAGCTGTTCCAATTAATGCAATGATTGCTAATGGGCTTAAACCAAGTTCCAACGCTAGTGGAACGAAAATAGCAGTAATGATTGGAATAGTTGCAAAGGACGACCCAATCCCAAGAGTTACAAATAAGCCGACGAATAACATTATTAAAACTGCTAAACTCACATTTCCTTTTAATAAACTTGCTGAAGCATTTACTAGACTCTCTATATCTCCAGTTGCGTTAATAACTGCTGCAAAACCGTTAGCAGTAATCATAACAAATCCTACAAAAGCCATCATACGCATTCCTTCTGTTAATAGTTGGTCTGCTTCTCGCCATTTTAAGGCACCTGTTATATACAGAACTGTAATACCTGCAAGAGCTCCTGCAATCATTGCACCCGTTTCTATTTGAACAAATAGTGCAGCGATTAAGGCTAGCACTGTAAATATTACACTTCTTGTTTTTACATTAACTTCAGCAACTTCTACTTCAGATCTAACTTGATTATATTTACGAGGTTTCCTAAATAATATAAAAGCCATTATTAAGCCAAATAACATTCCTAAAGCCGGTATAACCATCGCCTTTGGTATATCTGTTAATTTTACTTCAAGGCCCGATAACCCTATTTGTGTCGCTAAAATTTGTTGATAGATTGCTCCAAAACCAAATGGTAGAAACATATACGGAGTAATTAAACCGAACGCTAGTATACAAGCTATCAAACGTCGATCCACTTGCAACATATTTAATATTTTCAGAATTGGTGGCACTAACAAAGGTATAAAGGCAATATGAATTGGAATTAAATTTTGGGAAAAAACAGCCATCAGTAACAGCATTAAGAAAACTAATACTTTCGCTAACCCCATTTTTGGTGAATCGTCTTCTCTTTTCACTAGCTTTAGAATAGCAACGACTAATAAATCAGGGATTCCTGTTTTTGAAATCGCAATCGCAAATCCTCCTAATAGCCCATAACTTAATGCTATTGTCGCTCCTGCACCTAAGCCCCCTGTAAACGCATCAATTGTCTCTGCAATCGATAAGCCGGCCGTTAGACCACCTACAAGAGCACCTATAATTAATGAGAATACAACGTTTATACGTAGTAAACTCAATACTAACATTATAACAACTGCCACAATAACAGCATTCATAAAAACAACTCACTTTCACGCACTAGATTACTAACATGAAAAAGTTTAGTTGCTTTTAACCTCCTTGTCAATATAAAAAACCTCTTTGCTTAAGCAAAGAGGTCTTAGTTAAATAATTTCTCCAAAATAGTTTATAATGATTGGCTCACTACTTTTCTATAATATCCAACAGTTAAGAATGCAAATATTGAATATAAGATAACATAAATACTCATAGTGATTAACAATGGAGCAGTCAGTTCCGTTCCGAATAACATCCAGCCTGATTTAACAGCAAAATAACTATGAGCTAAACCAATAATTAATGGTACTCCGAAGTTAAACATTTGCTTTTTATAGATACCTTTCATTAACTCACTCGTTGTAAAACCAATTTTTCGAAGGACTGTATATGAAGCCCTTTCCTCGTCAGCTTCGCTCATTTGTTTAAAATATAAAATACTTCCTGTTGTTATTAAGAATGCTAAACCTAGGAATCCTGTAACAAATATAACTAACCCCATCGTATCTAATGTAGATAATCTATATGTCTCTTGGGAATCCATGTTCACAATTTTACTGCCACCATTATCTTTTATCACTTCAAAATGACCATCATTAGTTGCTTCTTCATATATTAATTGAACTTCTTTTAGTTGCGAGCGGTCTTCTAAATCAATTCCCACTTGTTTATTCCAAAAAGTCTTTTGTTGAATCATATTATCTGATGAAAGCTTATCAAATAGTTCGTCAGTAACTACAATAGCCATGCCACCGCCTGTAAGATAGTATACAAGTAAAGAGTTTGTTGTAATTTCCTTTATCTTAAGTACTACTTCTCCACTGGAGGTTGTTAGTTGCACCGGATTATTTTTTTCTAGTTTCACTATTTCTGACATCATACTACTATAACCCATCACATAGCCTTCTCCTTCTTCTAATGAAAGCTCAGGCATCATCTTTTGTACATCACTCAGCTTCACAATAGGAAGGGGGCCATTTGTCATCATACTCAAGCCAGCAGGTATATCGTTAGCAAATAAATCATTGATGTTAACATCTACATCCAATAAATCAATATTTGTTTGTGAATAACTAATTTTCCGCTCATTTAACTCATTCAAAAATGCTTGTCCCTGATCATTCATCAAAATAAAGTCAAACGGAACATTTTGCTTTGCCATTGAACCTGCCGAATAATAGGAGATATACGACAAACAAATAATACCAAGCGAAGTAGCAGATATTACCGTAATAATCGTAAGAGACATAGCATTTGACTTCATACGATGCATAATTGGAGATAGGGACAGTACATCTTCAATAGATAAGTGGCCTCTTTTTTGTTTTCTTATTATATTCATTAAGAAAGAAACAGAATATCGAAAAACAAAATACGTTCCACCAATTGTCGTCCCTAAGATAGCAAGCATTTTGTACAAAAGCATATTGACATTATTTGTATCTAATTCAAACAACGTCGTCGATAAATAATATCCATAGCCAATCATTACTAATCCAATGAACCCGAGAAGCATTTGAAATCCACTAAACTTTTTTACTCTAGTGTCCGCTATTGCTGTTGCAGTAAATAGCGTAAGTAATGAAACTCGTCGAATGCTAACCATTGTTTGAATTAATACTATGACAAGTAATGCCAGAAATACTACTAACGTCATTTGCAGTGCCTCAACTGAAAAGATTAGGTCTACTAGAACCTCTTTTTCTAAAATACGAAGTAGAATCATTGCGAAAATGCGAGATGTTAAAAATCCTAGGACTACTCCTATACTAATCGCACCGACCCATAAAATCGTATTTTCAAGTGCTAACAGTCTTGTCACAAGGCCTTTCGACATACCTATCAGCTGATATAACCCAATCTCCTTGCTTCTTCTTTTCATGAAAAGATGGTTTGCATATAAAACAAAAAACACCACAACAAACAACAATAAATATGAGGCTGCCTTTAAACCAGCAGTTATTTTCACACCCTGCGAAACCTCTATAACACTTGGATTATATTGTAGAGTAACAAAAGAAAAGTAAAGTGTTACACTAAAAATTAATGCAAAGAAGTATAAATAATAATGTTTAATGTTTTTCTTCATACTACGGAAAACTAGATGACTAAGCGTCATAACCATCACCACCAAGTACACCTTGTATGTTCATTATCTCATGGAAAAATTGTGTACGATCTTTCTCCCCTTTATACAACTCCGTATACAGTTGACCATCTTTTAAAAACAACACACGTGAACAGAAACTTGCTGCTACAGCATCATGTGTCACCATCATAATCGTCACTTTTTTATGATAATTAATCTTCTCTAAATTGCTAAGTAGTGCAGTAGCGGCTTTTGAATCTAGGGCTCCTGTTGGCTCATCCGCAAAAACAATAGAAGGATTACTAATTAAAGCTCGTGCTGCCGACGTTCTTTGCTTTTGTCCTCCTGAAATTTCATTTGGATATTTATTTGTGATATCTTCAATTCCCAAGGTTTTTGTCAGTTCC
This sequence comes from Psychrobacillus sp. NPDC058041, assembly GCF_042885655.1. NCBI lineage: Bacteria > Bacillati > Bacillota > Bacilli > Caryophanales > Bacillaceae > Psychrobacillus > Psychrobacillus sp. NPDC058041. The sequence goes on along the minus strand of NZ_JBHVRO010000007.1, from coordinate 196,879 downwards.
TTAAATCGCTCTTCTGCTTCTTTTCTAGGTACTTTACTAATAGAAAGCGGTAATAGTATATTTTCTTTTACCGTTAAAGTGTCCAGTAAATTATAATCTTGAAAAATAAACCCAAGTTGCTCTCTACGAAAATTTGATAACTCGCGTTCCTTCATCTTACTTAAACTGTTTCCACTAATTTCAATAATTCCTTCTGTTGCTTTGTCAATAGAAGCAAGTACGTTTAATAATGTAGTTTTTCCTGATCCCGATGGTCCCATTATTCCTACGAACTCTCCTTCTTGCACTTCCATATTGATTCCTTTCAGTACTTCTTGCGCAGTTGACTTTTTGCCATATATTTTTTTTATTTTACGACCGCTCAAAATAAGCATGTATGTTCCTCCTACATATTATTAACTTTATTGTACGACTTTTTAGTCTGTTAATCGTTTGATTTACATGACAAAAAAATAAAGTAGATGACAATTTTGTCACCTACCAGCTATTTTCGTCATTTCATTTTTTAAGGGAAATTTAAGTGAAAAAATAGAACCAATATTTATATTAGAATCTACTGCAATTTCAATTCCGAGTTTTTCTGCAGCATTCTTAGCTAAATATAGGCCCATACCAGTAGAGGCGGTCGTTCCTCTCCCCGTCTTTCCAGTAAAGGACTTCTCAAATATACGTGGCAAGTCAGCTTGTGTGATCCCATTTCCATTGTCTTGTATATAAAGTAAAGTATGATCCGAATTATCTTTTCGAGTATAAATATTAATTTCACTGTCTTCATCACTATACTTCACTGCATTCGATAAGATCTGACGAAGGATGAACGATAACCACTTTTGATCTGTCAACACTTCTTCTTCTGAAAGCACAAGCTCGAAACCAATTCCATTTTGCATACACCAAGCCTGCAGCTCTTTGATTTCTGAATGAAGGACTTTTTGAATGCTAATTGACTCGATGATATAATCTTGTTCTAGAGATGGCAACCTTGTAAGGTGGAGTTGCTGATCTAAAAGTAAGTAAATTCTTAACCATTCGACCTCAAGCTTCTTTCTCATCTCCGATTCATTTAATGCACCAATCATGAGCTGCATACTCGTGAGTGGTGTCTTAACTTCATGAATCCATGATAATGTGTGATCGTTTTCTTCTAGATGCTCTACCTTGATTTGATTCATTTCTTCATTAGCTACTAATATCAGTTCATCAATAACAGTTGTTATCTTTTTTTCGAAATTAGATTTTCCTTCTGGGAAAGCAGCCCTTAATCTATCTAGTGAAATTTCATTATCCAAATTTTCTTCTAACGCCTTTACATACGCTGTTTCTTCCCTATATCTCCAAATAAAAAATATTAAAAAGGCTAAAATGTTTATCACATTAATGTAGATGATAGATACATTTAGAAAAGCAATATCTAAAGTTAATATAATATTCATCCAAACCTGTACACATAAGAAAAATAGTAACCACGCTTTTCTTTCTTTGATATATGCAAAGAACAAATGATTCTACTCCTTTGTAATCGCCATATAACCCAATCCCTTTTTGGTGACAATTAAATTCCTTAAGCCTATCTCTTCTAATTTTAAGCGAAGTCTATTTACATTTACGGATAATGTATTATCATTTACAAATCGTTCATCGTCCCAAAGTTTTCTCATTAATTCATCACGAGAAACGACAGTATTTACTGATTGGATGAGAATACGCAAGATAAAAAGCTCATTTTTTGTCAGCTCACTTGATTTTTCCAAGAAGGTAACTTCACCTTTAGCAAAATCAATTACCGCATCATTCCAGTTACTAATATCCAAATTCTCGCTATGATAATCATATGATCGACGCAGAATTGCTTGCACTTTTGCAATCAACACATCTAAATGAAATGGTTTTTGAACAAAATCATCTGCCCCCATTTGCATTGCCATAATCATATCCATAGGATGATCTCGTGAAGACAAGAAAATAATGGGGACTCTTGAGAGATGGCGAATCTCTCTACACCAATGAAAACCATCAAATGCAGGTAATTGTATATCTATAATAACTAATTGTGGTTTCTCCTCTACAAATGTAGCTACTATGTTTTGAAAGTCTGCTGGTCTAATTACATCGAATGACCATTGAATAAATCTCTCTTGTAACATATCAAAAATTGATTGGTCGTCTTCGATCAGTAAAATTTTCGCATTCAATAGGCTCACCTCTCACCACTAGTTTACACTATTTTCACGCAAAAAAATCCATCTCGTCGTCACGAGATGGATTTTGACTTGTAATTTATTAATTATTTAGTAATTGTAGCTACTACACCAGCGCCTACAGTACGTCCACCCTCACGGATAGAGAATTTAGTACCTTCTTCAAGAGCGATTGGAGAGATTAGAGAAACAGTCATTTCGATGTTATCTCCAGGCATAACCATTTCTACGCCTTCTGGTAAGTTACAAACACCTGTTACGTCAGTTGTACGGAAGTAGAACTGAGGACGGTAGTTTGAGAAGAATGGAGTATGACGTCCACCCTCTTCTTTTGAAAGAACATAAACTTCTGCTTTAAAATCTGTGTGTGGAGTGATTGTGCCTGGTTTAGCTAATACTTGTCCACGTTGGATATCTTCACGAGATACTCCACGAAGAAGAGCACCAATGTTGTCACCAGCTTCTGCATAATCAAGAAGTTTACGGAACATTTCAACACCTGTTACAGTAGTTGATTTTGGTTCTTCAACGATACCGATGATGTCTACAACATCTCCGATTTTAACTTGTCCACGTTCAACGCGTCCAGTAGCAACCGTACCACGACCAGTGATTGAGAATACATCCTCAACTGGCATCATGAATGGTTTGTCAGTTTGACGTTCTGGAGTTGGGATATAGCTATCTACAGCGTCCATTAATTCAACAACTTTTTCTTCCCATTCTGCTTCTCCTTCAAGAGCTTTAAGAGCAGAACCTTTAATTACTGGAATATCGTCACCAGGGAAATTGTACTCAGAAAGAAGGTCACGAATTTCCATTTCAACTAATTCAAGAAGTTCTTCGTCATCAACCATATCACATTTGTTCATGAATACAACTAGGTATGGAACACCTACTTGACGAGAAAGAAGGATATGTTCACGAGTTTGTGGCATTGGACCATCAGCAGCAGATACTACTAAGATACCGCCGTCCATTTGTGCTGCACCTGTGATCATGTTTTTAACATAGTCAGCATGTCCTGGGCAGTCTACATGAGCGTAGTGACGAGTTGCAGTTTCATACTCAACGTGTGAAGTATTGATTGTGATACCGCGTTCTTTTTCTTCAGGTGCGTTGTCGATGTCAGCGTATGATTTAGCTACCCCACCCATTTTTTTAGAAAGAACTGTTGCGATTGCAGCAGTTAAAGTTGTTTTACCATGGTCAACGTGTCCGATTGTACCAATGTTAGCATGTGTTTTTGAACGGTCAAATTTTTCTTTAGCCATTAGAGATTGCCTCCTCAATAATTGTTTGTTTTTTATGATAAAAGGCGGGAGGCGTACGTCCTCCCAACTTTTATACACTACAGATTAGTTATACTTTAATTTTGGTGAAATTTCAATTACTCACCTTTATGTTTTTTGATAATTTCTTCTGAAATTGATTTTGGAACATCTTCATAGTGATCAAACACCATTGAGAATACTCCGCGTCCTTGCGTATTAGAACGTAAAGACGTTGCGTATCCAAACATTTCAGCAAGTGGTACCATAGCACGAACTACTTGTGCGTTACCACGAGATTCCATACCTTCAACGCGACCACGACGAGACGTGATATCACCCATGATGTCTCCTAAATATTCTTCAGGAATAACAACTTCTACTTTCATTAATGGTTCAAGTAGAACTGGATTTACTTTAGATACAGCATTTTTCAATGCCATAGAAGCAGCAATTTTAAATGCCATCTCATTCGAGTCAACATCATGATATGATCCGTCGAATAATTTAGCTTTAATATCGATTAATGGGAATCCTGCAAGTACACCATTGTCAAGAGAGTCACGAAGACCTGCTTCAACAGCTGGAATATATTCACGTGGAACTACCCCACCAACGATTGCGTTTTCAAATTCAAAGCCTTTTCCTTCTTCGTTTGGAGAGAATTCAATCCAAACGTGTCCGAATTGACCACGACCACCTGATTGACGAACAAATTTACCTTCAACCTGTGCTGAGTTACGGAAAGTTTCACGGTAAGATACTTGTGGAGCACCTACGTTAGCTTCAACTTTAAACTCACGACGCATACGGTCAACTAAAATATCTAGATGAAGTTCACCCATACCAGCGATGATAACTTGACCAGTTTCTTGGTCTGTATGTACGCGGAATGTTGGATCTTCTTCTGAAAGTTTTTGTAAAGCTTGGCCCATTTTATCTTGGTCCGCTTTTGTTTTTGGTTCAACAGAAAGAGAAATAACTGGTTCTGGGAATTCCATAGACTCTAGAATTACTAGAGCTTTTTCATCACACAGTGTATCACCAGTAGTTGTATCTTTTAAACCAACAGCTGCAGCGATATCTCCAGCATGTACTTCTGTAATCTCTTCACGAGAGTTAGCATGCATTTGTAGGATACGTCCTACGCGTTCACGCTTACCTTTAGTAGAGTTTTGTACGTACGATCCTGCTTGTAACGTACCAGAGTATACGCGGAAGAATGTTAACTTCCCAACATAAGGGTCAGTCATTACTTTAAATGCTAATGCAGAGAAAGGCTCTGAGTCATCTGAATGACGTTCGATTTCTTCATCAGTGTCAGGGTCAATCCCTTTCATAGCAGGAATATCAAGTGGTGATGGAAGGTATGCAACAACTGCGTCAAGAACTTTTTGAACACCTTTGTTTTTAAATGCAGTACCACATACAACTGGATAGAATTCAACATTTAGAGTACCTTTACGGATACCTTTGATCAATTCTTCAGTTGTAATTTCTTCTCCACCAAGATATTTTTCCATCAAATCTTCATCAAGTTCAGCTACCGCTTCAACTAGTTTTTCACGGTATTCTTCAGCTTGAGCTTTATATTCTTCTGGAATTTCTACTTCTTGGATATCTGTTCCTAAGTCATTACCATAAACAGTAGCTTTCATTGACACTAGGTCGATGATTCCGCTGAACTGATCTTCAGCACCAATTGGTAACTGAATTGGATGAGCATTAGCTTGTAAACGGTCGCGAAGAGTCCCTACAGAATATAGGAAATCAGCTCCCGTTTTATCCATTTTGTTTACGAAAACAATACGTGGTACACCATAAGTTGTAGCTTGGCGCCATACTGTTTCAGTTTGTGGTTCAACACCAGATTGAGCATCTAGCACTGTAACCGCACCATCAAGTACACGAAGTGAACGTTCAACTTCAACTGTGAAGTCTACGTGTCCAGGTGTATCAATGATATTTACACGATGGTTATCCCAAGAAGCTGTTGTTGCTGCAGAAGTGATTGTAATACCACGTTCTTGCTCTTGTTCCATCCAGTCCATTTGTGATGCACCCTCATGAGTTTCACCAATTTTGTGGATCTTACCAGTGTAATAAAGAATACGCTCCGTAGTAGTCGTTTTACCAGCATCGATGTGAGCCATGATCCCGATATTACGTGTTTTTGCTAAGGAGAACTCTCTAGCCATATTGTATTTCTCCTTCCAATTTCGGATTAGAGTATGATTTTTAAATAAATCTTACCAACGATAGTGTGCGAATGCTTTGTTAGCTTCCGCCATTTTGTGCATATCTTCACGTTTCTTAACTGAAGCACCAGTATTGTTTGATGCATCAAGAATTTCGTTAGCTAAGCGTTCTTCCATCGTTTTTTCTCCACGAAGACGTGAATAGTTTACTAAGTAGCGAAGACCTAGAGTTGAACGACGGTCTGGACGTACTTCAACCGGTACTTGGTAGTTTGCACCACCAACACGACGAGCACGTACTTCAAGAACTGGCATTACATTGTTTAATGCAGCTTCAAATACTTCTAAAGCATCTTTACCAGAACGTTCTTTTACAAGATCAAACGCTCCGTATAGGATTTTTTGAGAAGTACCTCTTTTACCATCAATCATCATTTTGTTGATTAAACGAGTTACTAGTTTCGAATTATAAATTGGATCTGGTAACACGTCACGTTTGGAAACAGGACCTTTACGAGGCATGTGTTTTCCTCCTTTCGACGAATGTCTAATTATAAATTATTTAGAAAATTATTTTTTAACTTTCGGGCGTTTTGCACCGTATAAAGAACGGCTTTGCATACGACCATTAACTCCAGCTGTATCAAGAGCACCACGTACGATATGATAACGTACCCCTGGTAAGTCTTTTACACGTCCTCCGCGGATAAGTACAACACTATGTTCTTGTAGGTTGTGACCTTCTCCTGGAATATAAGCAGTAACCTCTAACGTATTTGTTAAACGTACACGCGCATATTTACGAAGTGCTGAGTTCGGTTTCTTCGGCGTCATAGTACCAACACGAGTACAAACCCCACGCTTTTGAGGCGAGTTTAGATTTGTAGCAGATTTTTTAAAGCTGTTATAGCCTTTTCCTAATGCTGGAGACTTTGAGTTCGTGATATTGGATTTACGAGGCTTACGTACCAATTGGTTAATTGTAGGCATCGATTATTCCTCCCTTCATTTGTTCTTGTTAATACCACACATCCAGGTGGTTCATTTTTTGGGTAAAAACAAAGTCTTTGTGTTTTACACAAAAACTGTTACACAGTAAGAGCTACTACTGAAGCACCTAAGCGCATTCCACAAGCTTTACCAAGATCTATTTTAGACTCTACGTAGTAAATAAGAACATTGTTTTCTTGTGCTGTTGATCGCGCTAGATCAATAATTCTTTCCTCTACATCAAGTGCAATATAAACTTCTTTGACAAGCCCTTTTTTCATTGCTTTTACTGCTTGCTTTGTACCTATGATTGTTTTTTTTGCTTGTTTCACTTTTTCATAAGACATTTTCATATCCTCCAAAGCTACAAGTCAGATAACTATCAACCTTAAATATATTATCACTCTTAGAAAAGACTGTCAACACTAATCATAAAAATATTAGGGAGAACTTCAATGAGATTTCTCCCTAATATTTATTTTTTATTCAGCGCTTACTGCTTCTTTTCCTTTATCTGCTTTATTACTAGTAATTTGAATTTGACGATATCGTTGCATACCTGTTCCTGCTGGAACTAGTTTACCAATGATTACGTTCTCTTTTAATCCTAGTAATTCATCACGTTTTCCTTTAATCGCTGCATCCGTTAGAACACGAGTCGTTTCTTGGAATGACGCTGCAGATAAGAATGATTCTGTTTCAAGTGAAGCTTTCGTAATACCAAGAATTACTGGGCGACAAGTTGCAGGTATTTTACCTTGCAATACTGCGTCTTTATTCGCTTCAGCAAATTGATGAATATCAAGCAGTGATCCTGGAAGTAATTCCGTTTCACCAGCTTCAATAACACGAATTTTACGAAGCATTTGACGAACCATTACTTCGATGTGTTTATCACCGATTTCTACCCCTTGCATACGATAAACTTTTTGTACTTCTTTTAATAAATACTCTTGAACAGTAGAAACATCTTTTACTTTCAATAATTCTTTTGGATCGATAGAACCTTCCGTTAATACCTGTCCACGGTGAATTGTATCGTTCACTTGAACTTTTATACGTGCATTATATGGAGCTAAGTATTTACGAGTTTCTACGTTACCTTGAATCGTAATCTCTTTTTGACCCTCTCTAATTTCATCAATTTCAGTTACTATACCTGTAATTTCTGAAATAACAGCTTGCCCTTTTGGATTACGAGCCTCGAATATCTCTTGGATACGTGGAAGACCTTGTGTAATATCGTCTCCAGCAACCCCACCTGTATGGAATGTACGCATCGTTAACTGTGTACCTGGTTCTCCGATTGATTGTGCCGCAATAATACCAACGGCTTCCCCAACCTCAACAGTATCTCCAGTTGCAAGATTTAGACCGTAACATTTTTTACATACACCGTGTTTTGTATTACATGTAAACGCTGAACGGATTGTTAATTCATTAATGCCAGCTTCTTCAATGATTCGCGCTACATCTTGAGTTATTAATCCATCTTTTGCAAGAATTAATTCATTAGTAGTTGGATGGAAGATTGTTTTCTTCGTATGACGACCGACAATACGTTCACCAAACTCTTCAATAACTTCTGTGCCTTCCATTAATGAACCGATTAGTAGTCCTCGATCTGTTCCGCAATCATCTTCTCTAACAATAACATCTTGAGCAACATCAACAAGACGACGCGTTAAGTAACCTGAATCGGCAGTTTTAAGTGCAGTATCCGCAAGTCCTTTACGAGCACCATGAGTTGAGATGAAGTATTCAAGAACTGTTAAACCTTCACGGAATGATGATTTGATTGGAAGTTCGATAATTCGTCCAGCCGGGTTGGCCATCAGTCCGCGCATACCTGCAAGTTGAGTAAAGTTAGATGCATTACCACGGGCACCTGAATCACTCATCATGAAAATAGGGTTTGAATTATCAAGAGACTTCATCAGTTTATCTTGAATAACTTCTTTTGCTCTAGTCCAATGACCGATTACGCTCGCATAACGCTCTTCTTCCGTGATTAGACCACGGCGGAATTGTTTTATAACTTTATCTACTTTTCCTTGTGTTTCTTCTAATATTTCACCTTTGTCTGGAAGTACGACGATATCAGAAATACCAATTGTAATACCAGCTTTAGTAGAATATTTAAATCCAAGTGCTTTCATGCGGTCAAGCATTTTCGACGTTTCTGTAATATGGAAACGTTTAAATACTTCGGCAATAATATTTCCAAGGATTTTTTTCTTAAATGGTTGAACAAGATCCATTGCTTCAATATGTTTCTTAATATCTGTAGTTGTAGAAACAAAATAATTTGAAGGAGTCTCAATTTGTAAATTGAAGTCCGTTGGTTCGTTAATATAAGGGAACGTCTCTGGAAGTATTTCATTGAAAATTACTTTACCAACAGTCGTTGTTAATAACATCTTGTTTTGTTCTTCTGTAAATGTTTGGTTTTTAAGTGATGATGCAGCAATTGCAATACGTGAATGCAAATGTACATGACCAGTGTTGTAAGCAATTAGTACCTCTTCTGGACCGTAGAAAGTAGAACCTTCTCCTGTTGCACCTTTACGCTCAAGTGTTAAGTAATAGTTTCCTAAAACCATATCTTGAGATGGTGTAACAACTGGTTTTCCATCTTTCGGGTTCAAAATGTTTTGTGCCGCAAGCATTAGTAAACGAGCTTCCGCTTGCGCTTCTGCTGATAAAGGAACGTGAACAGCCATTTGGTCACCATCAAAGTCAGCGTTATAAGCTGTACATACAAGAGGGTGAAGACGAATTGCACGACCTTCTACTAATGTTGGTTCGAAAGCTTGAATACCAAGACGGTGAAGAGTAGGTGCGCGGTTTAATAAAACCGGATGCTCCTTAATGACATCTTCTAATACATCCCATACTTCAGCATGCATACGTTCGATTTTACGTTTCGCACTCTTAATATTGTGAGCTAACCCACGTTCAACTAATTCTTTCATTACAAATGGCTTGAATAATTCAATAGCCATCTCTTTTGGAAGACCACATTGATACATTTTTAAGTTTGGACCTACTACGATAACGGAACGACCAGAATAGTCTACACGTTTACCAAGTAAGTTTTGACGGAAACGACCTTGTTTCCCTTTTAGCATATGAGAAAGTGATTTCAATGGACGGTTACCAGGACCTGTAACAGGACGACCACGACGACCATTATCTATCAAAGCATCAACCGCTTCTTGTAACATACGCTTTTCATTTTGTACGATAATACTTGGAGCACCTAAGTCTAGTAAACGTTTTAAACGATTATTACGGTTAATAACACGACGATACAAATCGTTTAAGTCAGATGTAGCAAATCGTCCACCATCTAATTGAACCATTGGTCGCAATTCTGGAGGAATTACCGGAAGAACATCTAAGATCATCCAATCTGGTTTGTTTCCTGAATTACGGAAAGATTCTACTACTTCTAATCGTTTTATAGCACGTGTACGACGTTGACCTTGTGCAGTTTTTAACTCTTCTTTCAAACTTTCTGTTTCACTCTCTAAATCAAGTTCTTGAAGTAGACGTTTAATCGCTTCTGCACCCATAGCAGCTTGGAACTTTGTACCAAACTTATCACGGTATGCACGATATTCTTTTTCAGAAAGTAATTGTTTCTTTTCAAGTGGTGTATCCGCTGGTTCTATTACTACATAAGAAGCAAAGTAAATTACTTCTTCAAGAGATCTTGGAGACATATCCAAAATTAGACCCATACGACTTGGAATACCTTTAAAATACCAAATATGTGAAACTGGTGCTGCTAATTCGATATGACCCATACGTTCACGACGTACTTTTGCACGTGTTACTTCTACTCCACATCGATCACATACTACACCTTTATAACGAACTCGTTTGTATTTACCACAGTGACATTCCCAGTCTTTAGTTGGACCAAAAATACGCTCACAGAATAAACCATCTTTTTCAGGCTTTAGTGTTCGGTAGTTAATTGTTTCAGGTTTTTTGACTTCCCCGTAAGACCAAGAACGGATTTTATCAGGTGAAGCTAAACCAATTTTCATATACTCAAAATTATTAACATCTATCAAGGAGCCTACCTCCCTTTAGTCTTGTGTCTTTTAAAAGACTTTCCAAGTAGCTCTGCATTATGCAATTTTATACGGAAATACGGACAGGCATCACCTGTCCGATTTCTCTTTACTTCTTATTCCACTATTCCTACTGGTTCCTCTTCATTCGCTTGTGGCAAAATTCCAAGTGCGTCAGCTGCTGGAATATCATCATCTTCATCTAGATCGCGAAGTTCAATTTCTTCTTCGTCAATTGTAAGCATTTTAACATCCATACCTAAACTTTGTAATTCTTTGATCAATACTTTGAATGATTCAGGAACACCTGGTTCTGGTACACTTTCACCCTTAACGATTGCTTCGTACGTTTTCACACGACCCACAACATCATCGGATTTAACAGTTAAAATTTCTTGTAATGTATAAGCAGCACCATAAGCTTCAAGTGCCCATACTTCCATCTCTCCGAAACGTTGTCCACCAAATTGCGCCTTCCCTCCAAGAGGTTGTTGCGTAACTAGTGAATAAGGTCCAGTAGAACGAGCATGTAACTTATCATCAACCATGTGGGCAAGTTTAATCATATACATAACCCCAACTGAAACGCGGTTATCAAACGGTTCACCTGAACGACCGTCATAAAGAATCGTTTTACCATCACGGTTAAGTCCTGCTTCTTCCATCGTATTCCAAACGTCTTCCTCGTTTGCACCATCGAATACTGGTGACGCCATATGAACACCTAGAAGTCTAGAAGCCATACCTAAGTGAAGCTCTAGTACTTGCCCGATATTCATACGAGAAGGTACACCAAGTGGATTTAACATGATATCAACTGGTGTGCCGTCTGGAAGGAATGGCATATCTTCTTCCGGAAGGATACGTGAGATAACCCCTTTGTTACCATGACGTCCGGCCATTTTATCCCCTACAGAGATTTTACGTTTTTGAACGATATAAGCACGAACTAATTGGTTAACGCCTGGAGATAACTCGTCGCCATCTTCACGATTAAATACTTTTACGTCTAATACAATCCCACCTGCACCATGAGGTACACGTAAAGACGTATCACGAACTTCACGAGCTTTTTCACCAAAAATAGCGTGAAGTAAACGTTCTTCAGCAGTTAGTTCTGTAACCCCTTTTGGTGTTACTTTCCCTACTAGGATATCTCCATCACGAACTTCTGCACCGACACGGATAATTCCACGGTCGTCTAAATTACGTAATGCATCTTCTCCAACATTTGGAATATCTCTTGTAATTTCCTCTGGTCCAAGTTTTGTGTCACGTGATTCTGATTCATACTCTTCAATATGCACAGAAGTGTAGACATCATCTTTCACTAAACGCTCACTCATAATTACAGCATCCTCGTAGTTGTATCCATCCCATGTCATAAAGGCTACTAGTACGTTACGACCTAGTGCTAATTCACCTTTTTCCATAGAAGGACCATCTGCAAGAATATCAAGAGGTTTTACACGATCTCCAATTTTCACAATTGGACGTTGATTAATAGATGTACCATGATTAGAACGTTCAAACTTGTGTACTTTATAAGAAGTTAAATCGCCTTTTACTTCATTTCCATCGACTACTTCAATTCGACGAACTCTAATTTCTTTTGCTTCGACATGTTCTACGATTCCGTGATACTTCGCAATTACAGCAGCACCTGAATCACGTGCATTCACATGTTCCATACCCGTTCCAACGAATGGAGCTTCTGGATTTAATAAAGGAACTGCTTGACGTTGCATGTTAGCTCCCATTAGGGCACGGTTCGAGTCATCGTTTTCTAGGAAAGGAATACACGCCGTTGCAGCAGAAACTACTTGTTTTGGAGAAACGTCCATGTAATCAATTTGTTCTTTTCTAAATACAGTGTTATCCCCACGGAAACGACCTACAACTTCTTCTTTTAAGAATGCACCTTCATCTGATAATGGAGAGTTAGCTTGTGCTACCACATAGTTGTCCTCTTCATCAGCTGTTAAATAATCGATGCGTGAAGTCACTAAACCTGTTTCAGGGTCTACACGTCGGTATGGAGTTTCAATAAATCCAAATTTATTTACTTTTGCAAAGCTTGAAAGTGAGTTAATAAGTCCAATATTCGGTCCCTCAGGTGTTTCAATCGGACACATACGACCATAGTGTGAGTAATGAACGTCACGTACTTCGAAACCAGCACGTTCTCGTGTTAAACCACCTGGTCCTAGAGCTGACAAACGACGTTTGTGCGTAAGTTCTGCAAGAGGATTTGTTTGGTCCATGAACTGAGATAATTGTGAGCTACCAAAGAATTCTTTAATAGATGCAATAACCGGACGAATATTGATCAATTGTTGTGGAACAATTGATTGTGTATCGTTAATAGACATTCTTTCACGAACTACACGTTCCATACGAGAAAGACCAATTCGGAACTGATTTTGTAATAGCTCTCCTACTGAACGTAAACGACGGTTTCCTAAATGATCTATATCATCTGTGTTTCCAACGTTATATAAAAGGTTGAAGAAATATCCAACAGAAGAAACAATATCAGCAGGTGTAATGTTTTTAACTTCAGTTTCCACATACGCATTGCTAATTACATTAATCTCTTTTTGTTCTTCTTCATTAGGTGCATAAATTTTAATGGACTGAATGGTAATATCATCTTCTAATACACCACCAACTTGTGACAATGTTTTAAAACCAATTCCATTCTCTAAATGAGGAATTAGTCGATCTAATACTCGTCGATCGATAAGAGTACCTGCTTCAACTAAAATCTCACCTGTTTCAGGATCCACTAGCGTTTCTGCTATCGTTTGGTTGAATAAACGATTCTTTATATGCAACTTTTTATTCATTTTGTAGCGACCAACATTCGCTAAATCATAGCGTTTTGGGTCAAAAAAGCGAGAGTATAGCAAGCTCTTTGCACTTTCAACTGTCGGTGGTTCACCTGGACGTAAACGCTCATAGATTTCAAGTAACGCTTTTTCAGACGTTTCAGTGTTATCTTTTTCAAGCGTATTACGTAAGTATTCATTATCACCAATTAAATCAATGATTTCTTGATCTGATCCAAAGCCTAATGCGCGAAGTAAAACAGTAACCGGTAATTTACGAGTGCGATCGATTCGAACATATACGACATCTTTAGCGTCTATTTCATATTCTAACCACGCACCACGATTTGGAATAACTGTAGCTCCAAAGCCTTTTTTACCATTTTTGTCTGTTTTGTCATGGAAGTAAACACTTGGTGAACGGACTAACTGAGATACGATAACGCGCTCAGCACCATTGATTACGAAAGTACCTGTTTCTGTCATCAGTGGGAAATCACCCATGAATACATCTTGTTCTTTCACTTCGTCCGTTTCTTTGTTGTGGAGACGTACTTTTACGCGTAATGGTGCAGCGTATGTTGCGTCACGTTCTTTTGATTCGTCGACGGAATATTTCGGTTCATTCAAACTATAGTCGACAAATTCAAGTGATAGATTGCCTGTAAAGTCCTCGATTGGTGAAATATCTTTAAACATTTCACGTAAACCTTCTTCAAGGAACCATTCGTAAGATGCTGTTTGAATTTCGATTAGATTCGGAAGTTCAAGCACCTCACTAATACGCGCAAAACTTCTGCGTTGGCGGTGTTGTCCGTACTGAACTAGTTGACCTGTCAACTCATTCACCCCTCAATAAAGCGATAATAGGTCTTTCCCATATCAACAAATTAGTGTATGATATCGAAAAGACAAAAAGAAAACGAGTTCTAAATAAGAGCTCATTTTTAAATAACCAAACTTTTCTTTCGGCCAGTATACCCTTATTTATTTCCTTTATTCAAAAAGGCATACGTCCTCAAAATAATATTTTTGCATTTTATTATAATATCATAGCGATTTTGTCAAGTCAATCTTTTGTAGCTTTTAAAATCCAGTAACCTTTTACTTTTTCTACTATTTCCACTTGACCAAAAATCTCTTCTAAATAGCTAAAAGTAGATGGTGCCCCTTGTTTCTTTTGAATCACAACCCACAATTCTCCCTTTGAAACCAAATTTTCATGAGATTCCTTGTAAAAACGAAAAATAGTTTCTTTTCCAGCGCGAATCGGTGGATTAGTTAATATAGCCGCAAAGTTTGCAGTCTGAACCGCTGACAACCCATCACTTTCATAGATTCGTACATTTTGTATCCCGTTAGCAGCAGCATTTTTTTCTGCAAGTTGGATAGCACGTGTGTTAACATCTACTAAATGAACTGTTCTTCTATCATTTGCTTTCGCAATAGACAGACCAATCGGACCGTATCCACAACCTATATCTAAAAAATCTCCTTCTAGTTCAGGTGTTTCAAAAGCATCGATTAATACACGGGAGCCAAAATCTACTTCGCTCTTACTAAACACACCAGCATCTGTTTCAAATCGAAAGTCATTTCCAAGTAAAGTAAAATTCCAGTGACGTGGCTTACTTTCCGTTTGAGGTTTTCTAGAGTAATAGTGATCAGACACCGAATAACCCTCCATAATACATACGAAGAAAAGCCCGTCGTTAAATGACGAGCTTTTTTCTTCGAACTGTACAAAAATTACTTAACTTCTACGTTAGCGCCAACTTCTTCAAGTTGAGCTTTAATAGCTTCAGCGTCTTCTTTAGATACGCCTTCTTTAAGTGGTTTTGGTGCGTTATCTACTACTTCTTTAGCTTCTTTTAAGCCAAGACCAGTGATTTCACGAACAACTTTGATTACTTTAATTTTTTGATCTCCAGCAGAAGCAAGGATTACATCAAATTCAGTTTGCTCTTCAGCTGCAGCAGCACCGCCACCTGCAACCATTGCTACTGGAGCAGCAGCTGTTACACCAAATTCTTCTTCGATTGCTTTTACTAAGTCGTTTAATTCAAGAACTGTCATTTCTTTGATAGCTTCTAAGATTGCGTCTTTATTCATTTTATTTTCCTCCTATAATGGATATTTTTAGGCTATTCGCCCTTTTTTAATTGTTAGGTCGCGTAATAAATTATGCGCCTTGTTCTTCTTTTTGTTCTGCAACAGCTTTTGTTGCAAGCGCGAAGTTGCGCATTGGAGCTTGAAGTACTGAAAGAAGCATAGATAGAAGACCTTCGCGTGATGGAAGTTCGGCTAATGCTTTCACATCTTCAGCAGATGCTACTGTACCTTCGATGATACCAGCTTTAATTTCAAGATGTTCGTTCTTTTTAGCAAAATCATTAATGATTTTTGCAGGTGCAACTACATCTTCGTTTGAAAATGCTACTGCGTTTGGTCCAACAAGGTGTTCGTTGATTCCATCCACACCAGCAACTTCAGTCGCACGGCGTGTAAGAGAGTTTTTGTAAACTTTGAATTCCACACCAGCTTCACGAAGTTGTTTACGTAGTTCAGTTACTTGCGAAACATTTAAACCACGGTAGTCAACTACTACTACTGAAGCAGCAGCTTTAAACTTTTCTGCAATGTCTTGAACTTGCACTTTTTTTGTTTCGATTGCTTTGTTCATTTTGGCACCTCCTATAAGAATTGGCCATTTATACCGACAAAAGAAAAGCCTCTGATCTACGGATAGACACAGAGGCAGAAAGTCATCATCTTAAGAAGAATCTGAATTTGCTTGTCCTCGGTAGGATATTAAGTGACATTTCACTCCTACTGTCTTCGGTACAAATGTATATTTCACAACAAAAGTCATCTTAACAGATAGACTTTTAGTTGTCAATTATTATTTTACTGATTGAACATCAACTTTTACAGCTGGTCCCATAGTAGTTGTTACATTTACAGACTTCATGTAAATACCTTTTGAAGCAGCAGGTTTTGCTTTTTGAACTACTTCAAATACTGCCATGAAGTTTTCTACTAATTTGTCGTCTTCGAAAGAAACTTTACCGATAGGAGCATGAATAATACCAGCTTTTTCAGCACGGTATTCTACTTTACCAGCTTTAATTTCTTCAACTGCTTTAGTTACGTCAAATGTAACTGTACCAGTTTTCGGGTTTGGCATTAAGCCTTTTGGTCCAAGTACACGACCGATTTTACCAACTTCACCCATCATATCTGGAGTCGCTACGATAACATCGAAATCGAACCATCCTTGTTGGATTTTATTGATATACTCAACATCACCTGCATAGTCTGCACCTGCAGCTTCTGCTTCTTTTAATTTTTCGCCTTTAGCGAATACTAATACGCGTTGAGTTTTACCAGTTCCGTTTGGAAGCACAACTGCCCCACGGATTTGTTGGTCATTTTTACGAGTATCGATTCCTAAACGGAAAGCAACTTCTACAGTTGCATCGAAATTAACTGTGCTAGTTTTTTTAGCAAGTTCGATTGCTTCTTTAACTGAGTATACCGCGTTGCGGTCAACTAGTTTTGAAGCCTCTTGAATTTTTTTACCTTTGTTAGCCATTTAAAATGTCCTCCTTGATAGTGGTTTTAGCGGAATAAACCTCCCACGTGTAAAGGTTGTAGTTATTCTAAGGAACAACTACAACCTTCCAAAAAACAAATGCATTATATTAAAATGCACATTAAATATTAGTCTTCGATTGTAATACCCATGCTACGTGCAGTACCTTCAACCATCAACATAGCTGCTTCAACAGACGCTGCATTTAAATCTGGCATTTTTTGTTCTGCGATTTCGCGAACTTTATCACGTTTCACTTTTGCCACTTTTACGCGGTTTGGTTCACCTGATCCAGATTGAATACCTGCTGCTACTTTAAGTAACACTGCTGCCGGCGGAGTTTTTGTAATGAAAGTAAATGAACGATCTTCAAATACAGAAATTTCAACCGGAATGATTAGACCTGCTTGATCTGCAGTACGTGCGTTGAACTCCTTACAGAATCCCATGATATTAACACCCGCTTGTCCTAATGCAGGACCAACCGGTGGCGCTGGGTTTGCTTTACCAGCAGGAATTTGTAATTTAACAACTTTAATCACTTTTTTAGCCACGAGACACACCTCCTTAAGTCCGTGATGTGGTAATTGGGTTGCCCCTCCCACTCAAATATCTGTCTCTCAGCAAATTGCTGAAAACATTATAAAATTTCATGCAGACTGATTTTCAGTCTGACCTTTGAAATGATACCACTTTTTTCAACCTTTAGCAAGTAACTAATAAAATTATATTTTCGTTACTTGATCAAAATCTAATTCCATATTTGTTTCTCGACCAAACATATCTACAGAAACAGTTACTTTGCCTTTAGCAGAGTCAATTACTTCTACTTTTCCTTGGAAATGAGCAAATGGTCCTTCTAATACTTCAACCAATTCGCCTACTGCGAAGTCTACCTCTACTCTTGCTTCATTGCCACCCATTTGTTTCAACATAGATTGTACTTCCTCTGGAGCTAAAGGTGTTGGTTTTGTTCCTCCACCTGAAGAACCAAGAAAGCCAGTTACCCCTGGTGTATTTCTCACAACATACCAAGCGTCATCTGTCATAATCAGTTCGACGAATACGTACCCAGGGAAAGTTTTTCTCGAAACGACACGTTTTTTTCCATCTTTAAAATCTGTTTCTTCTTGTTCAGGGATATATACTCGGAAAATTTTATCTGACATTCCCATTGTTTCTACACGCTTTTCTAAGTTCGCTTTTACTTTATTTTCATACCCAGAGTAAGTATGAACGACATACCAATTTTTTTCCATAGCTATAGGACAGATCGTCCTTCCCTCCTTTTCTTAGACAAATGAAAAAACCCGTTCGTTTTGTAAGACGGGCTATTTTCAAAAAATATTTACATGATGCATTTTATAAATCTAAATACCAACGGAAAAGTTGAGAAATTCCTAAATCCACCAAAGCAAAGAATACAGCCATAACTATCACTGTTGCAAGCACAACTACTGTATATCTTGTAAGCTCTTTTTTTCTAGGCCAACTTACTTTTCTCATTTCGGACATTACGTTTTTAAAGAATCCACCAACATTAGCCATCTTAGCTAAACCTCCACATGGAAAATCTATCTTACTTACATACTCACAATGTTTGTTTGTGAAGTGTATGTGCGTTACAATGCGTACAGTATTTTTTTCTTTCTATACGAATAGATGCGCTCTCTTTAGATGTATTAACCGTATAATTTCGGTGACCACATTGTGCACAGCTCAAGACAATTTTCTTTGTCATTTTCTCACCTTTTTGGCGTCTAAGTCTTTTTCAAGATTATCATTTTACATAAACGGTGTCAACAAAATCCCAGGGTTTATACATAATTACTACCAATCTCCATATATCGCTCTAATTTTCGTTTCACTCTTTGAAGCGCATTATCAATTGATTTCACATGTCTGTTCAACTCTTCAGAAATCTCTTGATAAGACTGACCATCTAGATAAAGCACAAGCACTTGTTGCTCTAATTCACTTAAAATCTCAGACATTTTACCTTCCATATAATTATAATCTTCTCGATTAATAATTAACTCTTCTGGGTCGTCTATTACTGATCCAGCGATCATATCCATCAAAGTTCGATCAGATTCTTCATCATAGATAGGTTTATCTAACGAAACATATGAGTTTAGAGGAATATGTTTTTGTCGAGTTGCAGTTTTAATAGCCGTAATAATTTGTCGAGTAATACATAACTCAGCAAACGCTCGGAAAGAAGATAGTTTTTCTTCCTTAAAATCACGGATTGCTTTATATAACCCAATCATGCCTTCTTGGTGAATATCTTCTCGGTCGGCTCCAATTAAAAAATAGGATCTCCCTTTCATTCGAACGAATGAACGATACTTCGTTATTAAATAATCTAGTGCTTCAGTGTTCCCTTGATGAACCATCTCTACAAGTTCCTCATCTTGTAAACTATCCAATTGTTGTAGATTATGTTCGATCTTTTCCATGAAGTCACCTCTGCAAGTTTACGATAGTTATATCAAGTATACAGGATGAAAATTTATCCAGTCAATCCATCATTTTATTCCTCTTCGCCATTTTTCGAAAATTTCTGCAACTTCATCTGTTAAATGTATTTTTGACGTTGGCTTGTTTTCTTGGATATTCCTCACCTTTTTCGTAATATTCGATGAAATAGAAGCCATTTCAATTTCAAATTCTCTGGCAGATTTTCGTAATGCACCTTGTCCAAAAACAACTCTTTGCTCTGTCATATCCGAGGTTGCTACATGAATTTGAACTCTTCTCCCATTTAACTCTTGCGTGAGCTTTTCAATACGTTCATCCGCAGTCTCATTTTCACGAGTAAATATTATCTCTACATCATTTTGCTTCTGTTTATTCTCTATTCCTGGTACTAGATGTGCATCAAACACCACAATCACTCGCGTACCTGTAAATGCTTTATATTCTGCCATTAGTTCAATCAATCGGTCTCTAGCGTCTAATAATTTTTCTTTTTTTAATAGCCTTAATTCATTCCATGCGCCGATAATATTATAACCATCGACAAGTAGAATCTGCATCTTTCTATCCTTTAAGCGGACGTCTGACACGCAATACTTCGTATAAAAGTATAGCCGTAGCAACAGACGCATTCAAACTTGTCACATGACCGACCATCGGCAAATGGTATAAGAAGTCACACTTATCTTTTAATAAACGCCCCATTCCTTTTCCTTCACTACCAATGATAAGTGCTAGCGGAAGTGTTGCATCCATATTTCGATAGTCAGTTGATTTTGTTGCATCTGTTCCTGCAACCCAAACACCCCGCGCTTTTAACTCATCAACTGTTTGCGCTAAGTTGCCTGCACGATACACAGGTATATGCTCTATAGCACCTGTAGAAGCTTTTGCCACCACTGCCGTTAGCCCTACTGCACGTCTCTTTGGAATAATAATACCGTGAGCACCAACTGCGTCTGCAGTCCGCATAATGGAACCAAGATTATGCGGATCTTCAATTTCATCTAAAATAATAAAAAGTGGATCCTCTTTTTTACTAGCTGCCAGTTCAAATAAATCATCTAGTTCTGCATAACGATAAGCAGCTACTGAAGCAACGATCCCTTGATGATTTGCATCTGTTAAGTTATCCAACTTCTTCTTCGGAACAAATTGAACGATAATTCCTGCTTCTTTTGCTAATTGAATAATTTCATTGATACCGCTCTTTTGTACACCTTCCGCAATCCACACCTTGTTCATATCTCTACCCGAACGTAAAGCTTCTACTACTGGGTTTTTTCCTGCAATTATTTCACCCGTTTGTTCTGTTTGTTCTGTCATTATTTTTTCTCCCCTTTCTGTCCGTCAATAAATTTAATAGAGAATTGAAGCAACTCCTGTAATCGTTCCTTTTGCTCACTTAAATATAGACTTCCTACTACCGCTTCAAACGCTGTACTATAATGGTATGTTTGAACATCTGTATTTTTGGGTACAGTACCAGACTTTGCATTTCTACCTCTTCTTAATACCGCCTCTTCTTCTTCAGTTAGAAAATTAGTGTTTAACAATTCTCTAACAATTGTGGCTTGTGCTTTTGCAGATACATATTTTGTAGCTTCTCTATGCAAAATATTAGGTTTTACACGACCTGAACGAATGAGATGCTCTCGAACAACTTGTTCGAATACAGCATCTCCCATATACGCTAAAGCCAAAGAGTTTAATTGCTTTACATCAGATAGTTTAAAATCACCCACAAGTTTATCCTCTTTTCCATCGGATACCTTGTGCAGTATCTTCTAAAATAATATTCATTTCTTTTAATTGGTCTCTAATTTCATCTGCGCGTGCAAAGTTACGATCCTTTCTCGCTTGGTTACGCTCTTCAATCAAAGCATCGATCTCTTCATCCAACACTTCTTTTTCTTGTCTAAGCGTAAGCCCTAATACGGACGTTAACTCATCAAATACAGAAAGAAATTGCTTTAACACTTTTTCGGAAGTTTGTTTTTCAAGCAAATACGTATTTGCAAGCTTGGATAGTTCAAACACTGCTGCAATTCCGTTAGCTGTATTGAAATCATCATCCATCGCAACAATAAATTGCTCTTTCACTTCTCCGATTTTATATAGCCAAGTATCATGATGATCTCCTAAATCAGCAGTTGCATCTAAGCGATGTAACACATTTGCATAAGAAGTGCGAATTCGTTCAAGACCAGCTTCTGCTTGTTCTACTAGATCCCCAGAGTAGTTAATTGGGTGACGGTAGTGGACACTCAACATGAACAATCTTAAAACTTGCGGATCAATTTGTTTACGAATATCGTTTACTAACACAAAATTGCCAAGTGATTTTGACATCTTTTCATTATCAATATTAATATAGCCATTATGCATCCAATATCTCGCAAAAGTTTTTCCAGTTCTCGCTTCTGATTGAGCAATTTCATTTTCATGGTGAGGAAAAGTTAAGTCTTGACCTCCTGCATGTATATCAATTGTATCTCCAAGAATTTCACGAGCCATTACTGAACATTCAATATGCCAACCCGGACGTCCTTGACCCCATGGACTCTCCCAGAAAATCTCTCCCGGCTTTGCTGCTTTCCACAATGCAAAATCTAGTGCGTCTTCTTTCTTTTCACCAGTTTCGATACGGGCACCAACTTTTAAATCATCCACTGATTGATGTGAAAGCTTACCATAACCCTCGAACTTTCTCGTTCGGTAATATACATCTCCTTGAGATTCATAAGCATATCCTTTTTCTTCCAAAACCTTTATAAAATCAATAATTTCTTGCATATGATCAGTTACACGAGGATGTGAATCTGCTCTGTTGCAACCTAGTGCTTCTACATCTGCAAAGTAAGCGTTGATGAAACGTTCTGTTAAATCAGAAACATCTTCACCAAGCTCATTTGCAGCTTTAATAATTTTATCGTCTACATCTGTAAAGTTGGATACATACGTCACATCATATCCACGGTACTGTAAATACTTTCTTACTGTGTCGTATACGATCACAGGACGAGCATTACCAATGTGAATATAGTTGTAGACAGTTGGCCCACAAACGTACATTTTCACTTTTCCCTCTTCCATTGGCACAAAGGGTTCTTTTTCACGTTTTAAAGTATTAAAAATTTGAATCGCCATATTTATTTATCTCCTTTTCTTTTATAAGCTTATTTATTTCTTCCTGTAACTCATTAATTTCATTTTCCATCTTTTTACATCTATCTGCAAAAGGATCAGGTAAATCTTGATGGTTTAGATTCCTCTTCACTTTTACACCATCTTGGATAACAACAACTCCTGGAATACCAACAACCGTTGAGTTAATCGGAACATCTTTTAATACGACTGACCCTGCACCAACTTTACTATTTTCTCCAATTGTAATGGATCCTAAAACTTTTGCACCTGTTGCTACCAGCACATTATTAGCAAGGGTAGGATGTCTTTTCCCTTTTTCTTTCCCTGTCCCTCCCAATGTAACTCCTTGATAAATTGTACAATCTTCTCCGATTTCACAAGTTTCTCCGATGACTACACCCATTCCGTGGTCAATGAAAAATCGTCTGCCTATTTTAGCACCTGGATGGATTTCAATTCCTGTGAAAAAACGGCTAATTTGCGAGATAACACGTGCAAGGAAAAATAATTTCTTTTTATAAAAAGCATGCGCAATTCGGTGACTCCATATAGCATGTAAACCTGAGTACGTTAACACTACTTCTAGCATACTTGTTGCAGCAGGATCCTGTTCAAACACAACAGCTATATCTTCCTTCATTCGCTCAAACATCCGTCTTTCACTCCTTTTTAAAAAATAGGCTCTATTAAGCGATAATGTTGTTAAAGATGAAAATCCACTCGCTTTCCGCAGGGCGAGCGACGAGTCGCCGCCTATCGCACAAATTAACAAAAATTAACAAAACAACATTTAATCTTTACATGGTTTGAATGTTCGGCATATTGATCAAAATAGCTATCCATGAAATTGATTCACTCTTATAAAAAACAACCTAATTTAACAGAACCAAAAAATAAAAAAGCGCCTCTGTCTATGTGTATAGACAGAGACGCTTTGGGCGCGGTTCCACTCTGATTGAAAAGGCAAATAATACACCCTTTCCACTTCGCATCTTTAACGCAGATGATACGTCCAGCCTACTTGTATGTTCGGCATGGCACTCTGAGGTGCATTTCGGTAACCCATTGGTTCAGACCACTTTCAGCCGGTGATGGTCCTCTCTAAAGAACTTGCGTTACTTACTTCTCCTCTTCCTAGCTTTTTATAGCTTCCAAATTGGAATTTGTATCCTCATTTTCACACCTAATAAGCGGAAAGTCAATCTTATTGTTTTGCGAATTTAGCCACTCGAGCAATTACTTTTTCTTTGCCAATAAGACTAATAGCATCTGCTAACTCAGGTCCATGTGTTTGACCAGTTGTCACTACACGGATTGGCATGAATAGATTTTTCCCTTTATGACCTGTTTCTTTTTGAACTGCTTTTATCGCTGCTTTGATATCAGTCGCTTCAAATGTTTCTAGAGATTCTAATTGTGTTTTAAACGATGCCATTACTTCAGGAACTTGCTCACCTGCTAATACTTCTGCTGCTTCTTCAGTATATGCAATCTCGTGATCAAAGAACTGAGAAGATAATTCAACGATTTCAGCCCCGTAGCTCATTTGATCATGATAAAGAGCTATCAACTTTGTAGCCCATTCATGCTCATCCACAGTTAATTCTGTTGGAAGAAGTTCTGCCTTTTGCAGATGAGGAAGTGCAAGTTCAACCACTTTCTCAATCGGTAACTGTTTAATGTATTGATTGTTCATCCATGTTAACTTTTGTTTATCAAACATAGACGGTGATTTAGATAAACGATTTACATCAAAGATATTAATGAATTCCTCTTTCGAGAAAATTTCATCTTCTCCTTCTGGTGACCACCCTAAAAGAGCAAAGAAGTTGAACATCGCTTCTGGCAAATAACCAAGATCTTTATATTGAGTGACAAATTGAATAATGGACTCATCACGTTTTGATAGCTTTTTACGACTTTCATTAATGATTAATGTCATATGTCCGTATTTTGGATAATCCCATCCAAATGCGTCAAATACCATTAATTGTTTTGGCGTGTTAGATAAATGCTCTTCCCCACGGAATACATGTGAAATTTTCATAAAATAATCATCTAATACTACTGCATAGTTATATGTTGGAATTCCATTAGCTTTTACAAGTACCCAATCTCCCACATCTTTCGATTCAAATGTAACTGATCCACGAACCAAATCATCAAATGTATACGTTACATTTTCAGGTACACGCATGCGAATTGTAAATGGTATACCTGCATTTTCTTTAGCTTGTACTTCGTCAACTGATAAATGACGGCATTTACCGTTATACATAGGAGCGGCTACTCCATTTGCCTTTTGAACTTCACGATCTGCCTCTAGTTCCTCCGAAGTACAGAAGCATTTATAGGCATGTCCTTTTTCTAGCATTTCTTCTGCATGTTT
Source organism: Psychrobacillus sp. NPDC058041 (assembly GCF_042885655.1). NCBI lineage: Bacteria > Bacillati > Bacillota > Bacilli > Caryophanales > Bacillaceae > Psychrobacillus > Psychrobacillus sp. NPDC058041. Next base: position 171,691 of record NZ_JBHVRO010000007.1, on the reverse strand, counting down.
TGTATAAATATCTAGACGCTCCATTTGGCGATACGGTGCATAAGGTCCTCCGATATCCACGGACTCATCATATTCAATGCCTAACCACTTCAAATTTTCAAGCTGTGATATTTCGCCGCCTTCCACATTACGTTCAATATCAGTATCTTCAATACGAACGATAAACTTTCCGTTATGATGACGTGCAAACAAATAATTAAATAATGCTGTACGCGCCCCTCCAATATGTAAAAACCCTGTTGGACTTGGTGCGTATCGTACACGAACTTCTTGTGTCATTGTAATATCCTCCTAGTTTTCGAACGTAATCAAATTCGCCTTGGCATACTTGCGTCCAGATCTTGTATCGAGCCTGCTCGATGAATCCCTTTCACCGGAGGCTTAAACTTTATTTATTCTACCATTGCTAACATGTTTTTTAAAGTTAGTCTTTCTTCACAAGTAATATTGTTGCCATGGAAGCAATTCCTTCTTCTCGACCTGTAAATCCTAACTTTTCAGTAGTTGTTGCTTTTACGTTCACTTGCGATACATCCGCTTGAAGTAATTCTGCTACTCGCGCACGAATCACTTCAATATGTGGAGCCATTTTTGGCTTTTGCGCAATAACCGTACAATCGATATTCCCTAATTTGTAACCACGTGCATCCACTAGTTTCCATATATGTTCTAGTAATTTCGCCGAATCCGCATCTTTAAAATCTGGATCTGTATCTGGGAAATGTCTCCCAATATCTCCTTCTCCAATTGCGCCTAGTGCTGCGTCTGTAATAGTATGGAGCAATACGTCCGCATCCGAATGTCCAATTAGCCCTCTCTCATAAGGAATCGTAACTCCTCCTATAATTAACGGACGATTATCCGCAAATTCATGCACATCAAATCCTTGACCAATTCGCATCATATTATTGTTCCCCCTGCTTAAGTTTATTTAATATTACTTCTCCAAAGAGAAGATCTTCCTTTGTCGTCATCTTTACATTATCATACGTACTTTCCACTATGTGAACTTGCTCTCCTAAACGTTCGACAAGCATCGCTTCATCCGTACCCAAAAATGCTTCTTCTTCCGCAATACGCTCTGCTTTTTCTAATAGTTCAAATTGAAAAGCTTGTGGTGTTTGAATAATCCACAAACTTTCACGATCTACCGTTTCTTGAATTATACCGTTCTCTACTTTTTTCATCGTATCTTTTGCACGAACTGCGGCTACCGCAGCTCCCGATTCCATAGCAGTTTGAACAAGTTGGTGTATGACTTCCTGTTTTATAAAAGGTCTTGCTGCATCATGCACAAGTACAATCCCTTTGTCAGGAGAACATTTTAAACAAGCATATACACTATGCTGCCTTTCTGCTCCACCTTCAGTAATTGCAACAACTTTCGTAATATGATGTTTTAATAACAATTGCTCAATAAATGTTTTCTCTTCTTTTTTTACAGCTAATACAATGTGTTTACACTTCGAATCTTGCTCAAAGACTCTCAAAGTATGTATTATTATTGGAATTTGTCTCAACTCTAAAAAAAGCTTATTTTGACCTGCTCCCATGCGTTTTCCACTACCTGCGGCAGGTAATAGTACCGTATACATCTTATACCTTCTCCTCCTGTAAGCAAAAGAAAAAGGTTGTTCCTACAAAACCCTAGGAAACAACCCCATCCATTACTTTGAGTCTTGTGGTTTAGCGAAAATCATTCGACCTGCAGAAGTTTGAAGAACACTTGTAACTTCTACATTAATTGCTTGCCCAATATATGATTTTCCACCTTCAACAACAATCATCGTTCCATCATCTAAGTAAGCGACACCTTGGTTGTGCTCTTTACCATCTTTAATAACGACTACATGCATTATTTCCCCGGGAATAACGACTGGCTTTACAGCGTTTGCAAGATCATTAATGTTAAGAACCCGCACTTGATGAAGATCACAAACTTTATTTAAGTTGAAATCATTCGTCACTACAATTCCATTCATTTTTTTCGCTAAACGCATAAGCTTTAAGTCGACTTCTTGTATGTCTTCAAAGTCTTCTTCCACTATCAATACAGCTGAAGTACGTTCCGTCTGTAATGTTTTTAACACATCTAGACCACGACGTCCTCTTGTTCTTTTCAATGTATCAGAAGAATCTGCAATATGTTGTAATTCTGTTAGAACAAACTGAGGAACTACTAATACCCCTTCCATAAAACCAGTTTGTGAAATATCAGCAATTCGCCCATCTATAATGACACTTGTATCAAGAAGTTTATAGGTACCTAAACTTAGGCCCTCCTCTTCTTCTACACTTTTTTTCTTTTGCCCCGGCTGTTTGGAGGTAGTAAAAACTTGTAGTAACTCATCCCGTTTTTTAAAGCCTACTTGAAAACCTAAATAACCAAGCACAATAGATAATAAAACTGGAACTACTGATCCGATACCAGGAATCACTATATTATTTATAGCTGTTCCAAGTAAAAATGCAACAATTAATCCTATGACAAGCCCTATTGTACCAAAAAGCAAATCACCTATAGGTGCCTTTAAGAGCCGTTCTTCCATCCATCGAATAAAGTTAATTAGATAGTCTGTTAAAAAAAACGCCGCAATATACAGAATGATCGCACCAATAATAACAGACACATAAGGATTTTGAATCCATGGGTTATCGGATAAATTAAAAAATTCATATAAGTGCGGTAAAAAAATTAACCCTAATGTACCTCCTATTAAAATGAATGCAATTTGAATAATCCATTTTAACAAACACTCCACCTCCATTTATTTACCATTTATTATACCGCCTAATCTCTTTATACGTCTATTTTGTCTAACAGGAGTAACTCGCTACTCCTGTTAGTTATATTAAACGCACAAATAAAACAACATTACTTAAAAGCTTCTTTCATCGCATCATTTACTGTTTCTACCCCAATCACTTGAATACCTTTAGGATAGTCCCACCCCCCTAAATTAGAGGCAGGTACAACCGCTCGTTTAAATCCTAATTTAGCTGCTTCTAGCACTCGTTGTTCAATTCTTGATACTCTTCTCACTTCACCAGTTAGTCCAACTTCACCTACAAAACAATCAGTAGGTGTGACCCCTGTGTCACGGAAACTAGATACGATACTTACTAGGACGGCTAAATCGATAGCAGGTTCGTCTAATTTAACTCCACCTGCAACTTTTATATAAGCATCTTGCGTTTGTAAGAGTAATCCCATACGTTTTTCTAGTACGGCCATGAGTAAGGAAACTCTATTTTGATCGAGTCCTGTTGCCATTCGTTTTGGATAATTAAAACTTGATTGTGTAACAAGTGCTTGAATTTCAACTAAAATAGGTCTCGTCCCTTCCATCGAAGCCACAATGGCTGAACCAGCCGCTCCATGTGAACGCTCTTGTAAAAATAGTTCAGAAGGATTCAATACTTCTTTTAAGCCTTGTTGTACCATCTCAAAAATAGCAATTTCATTTGTTGAACCAAATCTATTTTTCTGCGACCTTAAAATTCGGTACGTATGATGGCGTTCACCTTCAAAATATAAAACTGTATCTACCATATGTTCGAGTAAACGAGGACCAGCAATCTGCCCTTCTTTCGTTACATGCCCTACTAAAAAGATTGCTATATTTTTTGTTTTCGCAATACGCATTAGTTCAGCTGTACATTCTCGAACTTGAGATACACTTCCAGGAGCGCTTGTCACTTCTGGATGATGTACCGTTTGAATGGAATCGACGATGACAAATCTAGGCTCTACACTATCAATTGTTTCATTGATTAATTCTAAATTGGTTTCGGAATAGATATATAGTTCACCAGAAGTTACACCTAAACGCTCCGCACGAAGCTTCGTCTGTCTAATTGACTCCTCACCAGAAATATATAAAACTCGCTCTCCTTTATTTGCTAGTAGTGCAGAAACTTGTAACAGTAAAGTTGACTTTCCGATACCCGGATCTCCACCGATTAATATTAGGGATCCAGGCACAATACCACCGCCAAGTACTCGATTCAACTCCATGAGTTCCGTTTCTACGCGTGGTTCATCAACTGTTTCCACTGCAACAATTGGTGTTGCTTTTTGGGCTACTCCCGTAGAATGTTGGAATGATCGTTTCGGTCCTTTCGAAACAACCTCCATCTCTTCTACCATCGTATTCCATTCTCCACAACCAGGACATCTTCCCATCCATTTTGCGGACTCATAACCACATGAATTACACATAAACTTCGTTTTTCGTTTCGCCATTTTATCCTCCTATGTAGAAAAAGCCACCAGCGCTGTATCAAAAAGAGTCCATATTTTTTCCTGACATCGTTTCCAAACGTCTGCAAATACTTCTAGACTTAAAGCATTATTTACTTTCTACGACCCTTTACAAACAAGAGTCGAAATTCGTAGAAGATTTCATTTCGTCATGTAAACATTGGCTAATGACCCTAAGGATAGGCGCGCTGTAGCTAAATTGAAAAAAGGCATTCCTTACACGAAGTTTGGAATGCCCCAGACTATTAATCCTCTGTTACTACTGATTTAATCCGAACAACGAATTCATCATTCTCCACGTCAAATACTACATGTTGACCAGTTAGCACTTCACCTTTAAGCAACTCTTCCGATAAGCGATCTTCTACGTGTTTTTGTAATGCTCGACGTAACGGACGTGCACCATACGTTGGATCGTAACCTTCTGTCGTGATTTTATCTTGAGCCGCTTCTGTCAACTCTAACTCAATACCTTGTTCTTTTAAACGTTTTGCTAGTTGTTGAGTCATTAGCGTTACAATTTGTTTTAAATGCTCTTTTTCTAACGAGTGGAACACAATCATTTCATCCAAACGATTTAAGAATTCAGGGCGGAATGCTTTTTTCAATTCTTCTAGCATTTTACCTTTCATATCTTTATAATCTGTTTTTCCACCGTCTTGAATGTTAAACCCTACGTACTTATTGTATTTAAGTGCATCCGCACCAACGTTGGATGTCATTATAACAACTGTATTACGAAAATCTACTGTACGCCCTTTAGAATCAGTTAAACGTCCATCTTCTAACACTTGAAGAAGAATATTAAACACATCAGGATGTGCTTTTTCTATTTCGTCTAACAAAATGACTGAGTAAGGTTTACGACGTACTTTTTCAGTTAATTGGCCACCATCGTCAAATCCAACGTAGCCTGGAGGAGAACCAACAAGACGAGAAGTTGAATGCTTTTCCATGTACTCAGACATATCTACACGAATCATTGCATCCTCGTCGCCGAACATTACTTCTGCTAATGCCCGAGCAAGTTCTGTTTTACCTACACCAGTAGGTCCAAGGAAAATAAATGATCCAATCGGTCGTTTTGGATCCTTTAGACCAGCACGAGCTCGACGAATTGCACGTGAAATTGCATCGACAGCTTCTGCTTGCCCAATTACTCTCTCATGTAGTTTTTCTTCCAATTTTAATAACTTTTCAGATTCTGTTTGGGCAAGTCTCGATACCGGGACTCCCGTCCACATAGAGACAACCGCTGCGATATCTTCCACTGTCACCTCAGACTCTTCTTTTCCTTGTTTTTCTTTCCATGAGTCTTTCATTTGTTCTAGTTCATCTTTTAGCTTCTGTTCTTTATCACGGAAAGATGCGGCTTTTTCAAATTCTTGACTTTGTACTGCAGCATTTTTCTCCGAACGAACTGATTCTAATTTAGCTTCTAATTCTTTTAAATTAGGAGGAGTTGTATAAGAGCGCAGACGAACTTTTGAACCAGCTTCATCGATTAAATCAATTGCTTTGTCAGGTAAAAAGCGATCCGAAATGTACCGATCTGACATTTTAACTGCAGCTTCTACTGCCTCGTTCGTAATTTTCACACGATGATGCGCTTCATAACGATCTCGTAAGCCGTAAATAATTTGAATAGCTTCATCCACTGATGGTTCATCTACTTGAATTGGTTGAAAACGACGTTCAAGTGCTGCATCTTTTTCTATATATTTACGATATTCATCTAATGTTGTTGCACCAATACATTGAATTTCGCCACGTGCTAACGCAGGTTTTAAAATATTTGAAGCATCAATTGCACCTTCTGCTCCACCAGCTCCTATTAATGTATGAAGTTCATCGATGAATAATATAACATTTCCAGCTTGGCGAATTTCATCCATCACTTTTTTCAAACGATCCTCAAATTCACCACGGTATTTCGTACCTGCTACGACAGTCCCCATATCCAATGTCATTACTCGTTTATCGCGTAAAATTTCCGGTACTTCATTTTGTACAATTTGTTGTGCAAGCCCTTCAGCAATTGCAGTTTTACCTACACCTGGTTCACCTATTAATACAGGGTTATTTTTTGTACGACGAGCCAAAATTTCTATAACACGCGTAATTTCTTTACTACGCCCAATAACAGGATCTAATGTACCTTCTCTCGCAATTTGCGTTAAATCGCGTGCTAATCCATCTAGTGTTGGAGTACTAGCAGGTGCAGCACTATTATTGCCGTTTCCATGAGATTGATCAGTACTTCCTAACAATTGAAGCACTTGTTGACGAGCTTTATTTAAGCTAACTCCGGCATTGTTTAAAACCCTTGCTGCCACTCCTTCTCCTTCACGGATTAATGCAAGAAGTAAATGTTCCGTTCCAATATAGGAGTGCCCAAGCTTGCGAGACTCATCTACTGAAAGTTCGATAACTTTTTTCGCACGAGGTGTGTAGTGTACAATTGGACCGACTTCTTCAGCTCCCGTACCTACTAACTCCTCGATTCCAGCTTCAATAACTTTAGGATCTACTTCTATCGCTTCCAATGCTTTTGCAGCAATTCCGCTACCTTCTCTTATAAGTCCAAGTAATATATGTTCTGTTCCAATTGATTCATGCTTTAGGCGAATAGCTTCTTCTTGTGCTAGTTGTAATACTTTTTGAGATCTTTGTGTAAATCGATTAAACATCATGCAAGTTCCTCTCCTTTTGTTTTCGGTTTTTCTCCCATTTTTAACCGTTCCCTTAATAACTTTGCTCGAAACGTATCCCGTTCCGAAGCATTCAAAGTGGTTTCTGCATATTGTTGTAAAAATCCTGGTTGCATAAAAACCATACATTCATTCAAAATAGTCACATCTACATCTTCTATAAGCCCTATATCTATTCCTAGACGTACGTCAGACAGACATCTAGCAGCTTCCTCTGTCGTGATGATACGTGCAAATGACAAAGTTCCCAATGATCGATATAACCGATCTTCTAGTGTATTGGCAGAATGATTTAATAGTGCACTTCTTGATTCTTTTTCTTTTTGAATGATTTGTTCCGTAATACTTTGAAGATCCGAAAGAATATCCTCTTCCGTTTTACCTAATGTAGTTTGATTAGATACTTGGTAAACGTTCCCGAGGGCTTCGCTACCCTCACCGTAAATTCCTCTCACAACCATCCCTAATCTGGAGATGATTGTAACGATTCTGTTCATTTGCTTTGTCATTGTTAGAGCTGGTAAGTGCATCATGACAGATGCTCTTAATCCAGTTCCGGTGTTAGTTGGACAACTTGTTAAATAACCAAATTGCTCATCAAACGCATATGGTAATTCTTTATCTAATACTCGATCGATTGTATCCGCTTGCGCGTAGGCTTCTTGAATCTGAAGCCCAGGAAACAAGCATTGGATTCGAATATGGTCTTCCTCATTAACCATCACGCTAACTGACTCATCGTCGGACAGTAAAACCGACCCGGTCATCGGTGAATTGGCAAGCTTAGGGCTAATTAGATGCTTTTCAACTAATACTTGCCGACTTAATTCGGATAAATCTTTTATTTGAATAGAGGAGAAGTTCATTTGTAATTCTTCATCTGCGTCTAAAAGTGTGGCCGAAACTGAATGGTCAATTTTATGCGCTTCATCCTCAGTAAATGCTAGAGGAAATCTGTAGCCATTTAAGTTTCTAGCCAAACGAATTCTTGTAGTCATTACAATATCCGAATGATCTCCACTACCAGCCATCCAGCTAGAAGGAGAATTATCTAAAAAACGTTCAATCGACATGCTTTTCGTCACCTCCAGAAGCAATCCTACTCTCAAGTTCTCTTGCCTCGTCTCTTAACTTGGCAGCTTCCTCGAATCGTTCAGTTTCAATAGCGTCCTTCATTTGCAAACGAATAGCTTCAATCCTTTTTTTCAGTTCTAATTTTTCGCCTAGTGCTCCTGGTGCTTTACCTATATGTGTAATGTTTCCGTTATGCAATCGTTTTAGTACATTCGGTAACTGGTTACGAAAGCTATTGTAGCAGGAGGCACATCCAAATTTTCCTTCATCTAAAAATCGTTGGATAGACCAACCACATTCATCGCAAACTAATTTTGGTCTATCTTGTTTTTGATGTATTGGTTGTTGTTCTGCATGATTAAACCAGTTTGATAGTAGCTGGTGCAGAGATAACGGATCTTGTTTATACTCTACGTAAAACGGGTGGAGACTATTAGCACAATTCTCACAATAATGTCTTTCAAAGTGTTCACCGTTATGCACTTGCGTAACCGTTACTTTAGCTGGTCTTTGCTTACAATTTTCACAAATCACTTTTCAACACCCCGTTTAACTTCACTTTATTTCATACTTTAATGTTAGCAACATGGCACATAATATTCGTGAGCGTAATTCATCTCTTACAGGTAGTGGAATTGCAAGAGTTGTTCTATTAAGCCCAGCTAGAATGAGCTTCGCTTCTCGTTTAGAGATTACCTCTTCGTCAATTAATCTGAACACTATGTCTTCCGTCATTGATTCCGATGCTCCGTTTTCTAGGCTCTGTATTATATGCTCAATCAAATCAGCCTTTGTATGCGCACGAACGCGGAGAATTCGAATATATCCACCACCACCGCGCTTACTTTCCACTAAATAACCGCGATCTTGGGTAAAACGGGTATTTATCACATAGTTGATCTGAGAAGGAACACATTGAAACTTTTCTGCAATTTCACTTCTTTTTATTTCAATTTGCCCCTTACTCTCTTCTTCTATAATAGACTTTAAATAACCTTCAATTATGTCAGATATATTTTTCATCTTCTCACCTCTTCTCGCAAACTGACTTTGACTAACTTTGACTATATTATAGCGAGAAAATTTTAGATGTGCAATTGATATGATTTGTAACGAAAAAAACAAAAAACTACTAACCGAATGGTTAGTAGTTAGCTTGCTTCAATGAGGTCATTTGTATTCCACAAATCTTTTATTTGTATATTAACTGTGTAATAAAGAAGTCTGGTTCTATTTCAATATCATTTCTTCTTTTGAATCCGAAACGTTCGTACAATTGAATAGCAGGAGTATTTTTCGCTCCAGTTGAAACTTCAATGTGCTGACTTGCCTTTTTGATTTCTAATACATGCTTTAATAATATGGATGCAATTCCTTTACGAAAAAAGTTCGGATGTACAACAAGTCTGCAAATATCTATAAGTTCATCAGTGTTCATAAATGATATAAAACCGGTCAATTGCGACTCTTCATAATATCCGATAAAAATTTCCTTTGAGATTATTATGTCATGAATAGAATCTTGAAGCTGAGGAATTCCATTAAATCCGATTAACTCTGCTTCTATTTTATATGCAGGTACCTGAATTTCTAAAATCTCCGCAGCAACTTTTTCATCTTGGTGAAGGAGTTTCTTTATCATCTAATTACTCCTTTAAAAGCAATTATTTTTTCTTCTTATAATTACTTCTTTGTATTTTGGCCACTTGCTTCCATTTGTCTCGTTCTACTTTTCGAGCGACAATATCATTTTTTCTTTCAATATGCGCAAGCTCTTTTAATAGCTTTAAATAGTTTTTATATCGTTCTTCTTTGAGTGAACCTGTTGAAATTGCTTCTCGTATAGCGCATCCTGGCTCTTTTTGATGTTTGCAATCACGGAAGCGGCATTCATCCGCTAGTTCTTCAATATCTTTAAAACTTGCACTTACGCCTTCACTACTTTCCCATAGTTGGAATTCTCTCATTCCAGGTGTATCAATTAATTGGCCACCACTCGGAAGCAATGATAATTCACGGTGTGTCGTTGTATGACGACCTTTACTGTCATCTTCCCGAATATCGTTAACTGCCATTACTTCTTCTCCAGATAATGCATTTATTAAGGATGATTTACCCACACCTGAAGAACCTAATAGCGCTCCTGTTTTACCAGCTGATAACAGTACCGAAAGTTCATCAATTCCTTCTCCCGTTACGCTACTCACCGTAAAAATATCTACACCAAAAGCGACAGACTCCACCTCATTAATATAATAGGCCAAATCATCACAAGTATCTTTTTTTGTAAGCACTACAATCGGTGTTGCACCTGAATCCCATGCAGCTAATAAATACCGTTCTAAACGACGTACATTAAAATCGTGATTAAGAGACATCACAAGAAATACATAATCAACATTGACAGCGATTAACTGTATTTCTGTTGTCTGACCAGCTACTTTTCTTGAAAACTGAGAACTGCGTGGAAGGACTTCTTGAATAATTCCTTTTTCTTCTCCAGGCATTTGCTCCAGTACCACCCAATCTCCTACCGCGGGAAATTCTTCTCGACCATGATCAAACTTGAATTTCCCTGACAGAGAACATAGCCATTCTCCTTCATTTGTTATAACTCGATATAAGTGTTTATGCTCAAGTAAAATGCGACCCGCAATTCCTTTACCGAGCATTTTTTCTTCCCATTTATTATTCCAACCATATTTTTCGATTAAATTCAATTTAACTTCCTCCTAATTTTGGGTAGAATAGCGGCAATGCCTATGTCTACCCAAAGAGGTAAGGCATCGAAGCTAAACAATAAAAAAACCATGACTGCACAAATCAGCAGTCATGGTTTCCCGGTCATTAGTAAAGAAGCATATCAAATAGAAAAGTAAGAAACCTTACTTTTTTAGAGACATATAGAGTGGGACATCATGAACTTACTGATTCGTGGATTTTTATTTACATTAGCCATAATGCCTCACTCCTTTCCTTAAGTTGTTTTCAGAATACTATAAGTATTAACATTATGTCAACAAAAATTTATGCAGTTACATCTCTCTTTATAAAAGACCAGTAACTAATAACTAAAAATACAATGACGTACACTAAAATTACCACGATTGAAAAAGGCATTGTTAACCCAGCTATTATCGGATGGTTATCGCCTATATATTGAGTTAGATTGGTATTTGCAAATAAGATATATTTAGCAAAATCAAACCTAGCCAACATGAACGTAATATTCACACCCATGAACATAAGGAAGATGGATATACCAATAGCAAGAGAACTCGAACGAAACACCGAACCGATCATAAATGCAAGCGTTCCAATAACAAATACATTTACAAGAGAAAGTCCAGTTAATAATAGAACCCTACCCCAAAAGGAAACTTCTATCACTTGACCATTTACTACATCTAAATTCATACCAGGGACAGAATCAAAGAAAATATAAGCTCCAATTACTCCAAACACAAATAAAATGATGGACATTACTATTGCAAAAATTCCTACAGTTAAAAGTTTAGAGGTTAGTAATTTCCACCTTTTCACCGGTCTTGTTAAAAGCATTTTAATCGTCCCTTGAGAAAACTCCGAAGCTACAATTCCTGCTGCTACAATTACTGTGAATAACGTAATAATTGAAAGCATATCGGGAAGAGAACTAATAAATCCGGTTACGCTTTCCGAACTAATTGGTGCAACGTTATGCTCTAATCGATACTTTTCTACAGCTAAAGTATCTTTAAAACTTTGCAATTCGTCAGCGGACAAGTTCGTGTTAGCTATTTGCTCTTCTAAAAACGGTATCTTCCCTTGTGAAGCACTTTTCCAATCTTCCACTGAGTCTGTTTGATTACCTATCCATTTTGTAAGACCTGCAATTCCAATCATTAAAATAGCAACTAGTATTACCATTACCCATGTAGCTTTTTTACTCCATAGCTTCAACCATTCATTTCTTATGAGATTCAGCAATTTGCCCACCTCCTGTTATTTCTAAGAATTGATCTTCTAGCGTTTTTTTATGTGGACTGAATAAATAAATTTGTAAATTATTCGCAACCATTTCAGCAATCATGACTGGTACAGCCTCTTTTTCTAACGGAACCACAAAGCCGATACCTTGAATTTCTACCTTCATATCTTTAGATGCAAAAAAAGCATTCGCCATTTCTTTAGGAGATGCCTCTACGTAATAATGTGACTCTTGATCCTCCTTAACCTCTTTTATAGAAATTAACTTCCCATTTTGTATAACAGCGATTCTATCACACATTAATTCTATTTCAGCTAGTAAGTGGCTGGACACAAAGATTGAAACTCCTTCTTCAATAGCTATTTTACGCAAGTACAATCGGAATTCACGGATGCCCGCTGGATCTAACCCATTTGTTGGCTCATCTAATATTAAAAACTTTGGTCGGTGTAAAAGCGCTTGCGCAAGTCCAAGACGTTGACGCATTCCCAGTGAATATGTCGATACTTTTTCATTAATCCGATTTTGTAATCCTACTTGGGCGATGACTTCATCTATTCTAGCCTTTGTCACGTTCTTGTTCATTCTCGCAAAGTGAAGCAAGTTTTTATAACCACTCATAAACTTATACATTTCTGGATTTTCTACAATTACTCCAACTTTACTCATAGATTGCTCAAAGTTAGTAGAAATTGCTTGCCCATCAATAAATACTTCACCTGATGTTGGCTTCATCAGGCCTGTCATCATTCGTATCGTTGTTGTTTTCCCTGCTCCATTCGGCCCTAAAAATCCTGTAATTTGACCTGGCAATAAATCTAGGCTGAGATTATCAATAATCTTCTTTTTTCCAATTACCTTCGTTACATTTTGTAGTTTAACAATTGGTTTTGTTTCCATTTCCTCACACCTTCCTTACTAGGTAATACGTTTTAAAAGAGCAAAAGTTCATTTTTTTAAGTAAAATATTTTTATACAATCATATTTGTAATTTTTAGGCTATGGTAAAGTGCATTTAGGAGGAATGAAAATGGAATTTGATGCAAAACTTTCAAAACAATATGATAGCGGAATTAGAAGAGCCTTACCTACTTATGATACGATGCTTCGATTAATTCAAACATTCTTACGAGCTAACACCGTGGAAAATGCAAACATATTAGTTGTGGGAGCAGGTGGTGGCAATGAAGTGACTAGCTTTAGCGTAAATAATCCAAGATGGACGTTTACAGGAGTGGATCCGTCTGAGACGATGCTGGCAGTTGCAAAAGATAAATGCAAAGAAGCTGGAGTAAGTGATCGCGTAGAATTGATACAAGGTACAGTGGAGGACGTGGAAGGTTTAACTAATTTTGACGCGGCAACTTGTATTTTAGTTTTACATTTCATTCATTCCTATGAAGAAAAATTAAAAACACTTCAAGAGATTCACTCTAGATTAAAAAATGGAGCTCCTTTCGTATTAATCAGTAAGTACGGGGACCCTACTAGCCCTGAATTCAAGGAGCGTTTGAAACTATGGAAAAGTTACTGGCTAGATACGACAAAACTCTCTGTAAATGAAGTAAAGGAAATGGAACAGGACATCCTTACCCTTTCTTATTTACCCAAAGAAATAATTGAACAATTGCTAGCAGAAGCCGGTTTTAACCAAGTCGCGATGTTTTTCTCTACAACACTTTTTGGTGGATGGATTTGTTTTAAGGAACAATAAAATAAAAGCATCTACATAGGCAGATGCTTCTATATATTAGTTATATAAATGACAAGCTACAAAGTGACCTTCTTCTTGTTCCTTCCAGACGGGCTTTTTTTCAGAGCAAATAGCCATAGCATGTGGACAGCGAGTTCTAAATACACATCCAGAAGGAGGATTAATCGGACTAGGCAACTCTCCTTGTAATAGAATTCGCTGCCGTGATTCCTCAATATCTGGATCCGGAATGGGAATCGCTGATAATAATGCCTGTGTGTATGGGTGCAAAGGATTGTCATATAACTGACTACTCGTTGTTAGTTCTACCATATGTCCAAGATACATGACGCCAATTCGATCAGAAATGTATTTTACCATGGATAAGTCATGGGCTATAAACAAATAGGTTAACCCTTTTTCCTTTTGCAATCGTTGTAACAGCATTACTACCTGCGCTTGAACGGAGACGTCTAGAGCCGAAATCGGTTCATCTGCAATGATAAATTCGGGATCTAAAGCTAATGCACGAGCAATCCCGATGCGTTGTCTTTGTCCACCTGAAAATTCATGGGGATAACGATTGGCATGATCCCTATTAAGCCCAACATCCTCTAATAACTTATATACTCTACTTTTTAACTCTTCTTTCGAATTGTACAGTTTATGTATTTCCATTGGTTCCGAAATAATCTCTAACACTGTTGAACGTGGATTTAGAGATGCATATGGGTCTTGAAAAATCATTTGCATTTTCTTCAAATAATCTTTCCGTTCTTTATCAGTCATGTCATGTACACTTTTACCATCAAACAGAACGTTGCCTTCTGTTTTATTGTACAACCCTAAAATGGTTCGCCCTGCAGTGGACTTTCCACAACCTGACTCTCCAACAAGACCAAATGTTTCACCTCTGACGATATCAAAACTTATCCCATCAACAGCCCTTAACGTTTCTCCATGCCCTATTTGAAAATGGCGCTTCAAATTTTCTACAGACAAAAGAACTTTTTCCGTCACGTAAATCCCCCCTAAACGGCATACCTTCTCACTGCACAAATTTCCTTCTCAAGCTTAGAACCTTCTAACACTAAAATTTCTACTGATTTCCCTGTTGAAGGAGAATGCAATAACTGACCATTTCCATAGTAAAATCCAACATGACGCACTGGTCCTGTGCCTTCATCATTTGCAAAAAAGATTAAATCTCCTTTTTTCCAAGCGGATGAATCATCTACCGAGACATCTTCACCGTTACGTGCTTGGTCACTTGCATCCCGCGGGATCAAATACCCACACGCTTTCAACATGTTGTACGAAAACCCTGAACAATCATAGCCATACGGAGACATTCCACCCCATAAATAGGGTAAGTCTAAGTGAATCTCACCTAAATCCACTGCATGTTCAATCGAAAGTTTTGGAAAATGGTCCATAGATTTAGCGAAATCAGCAAACTTTTTGTCCAGTAAAGCTTCCCCATGTGCTGTATGGACTTTATAACAGGTTGATTCTTCTGAAATAACAGGAAGAGTCGTATTAAATGGTACAACGAGCAACGGTCTATTTTTCATATCCCACAACTGAGCTCGCACGGAAGAGACACGAGCAACCCCAATCGAATCCACTCGTTTTGATTTCTGTAATTGTATTAAAGGAATCCAACCAGGATATCCTCGAGTATCTTTTTTGGATGGTTGCCAAATAGCTATGATTTTTGCCCAACCATCCTTTATTTCCTCTACAAGTACTGGTTCTCCATATAAAATCTGCGTCTGAACACGATTCTCATTACATAGTGCGAGTCTTTCTTTATACTGTAATACCTCAAGCCATTCAGCTAATAAAACAGGATTTGCAGTACCTGGTGCATCCATTTCTCTAGCAGAAACTGGCTCCGTCCAAACAGTTGCAACTTTTACTGAACATATCCATTCTTTTGCTTCTATCGTCATCTATTAACCTCCCCTCCTATCCCTTTTCTACACGTGAAATACCGAGTCCTAGTTCATTTGAGAAGCTCATCTTACTTCCTTCATAAATAACCCCACCAACAATCATATCTTTTGCTAGCATCAGAGGTGCATCAAAATCGTAGTAATGAATATTTGGATGGCTAGCAGCAAAATGAGCAGCAGCAGTAATTCCTATTTTCGTTTCAATCATACTTCCAACCATACATGCAACTCCATTTGCTTCCGCAAGTGTATTAATCTTTATAGCGTTATATATACCACCAGACTTCATTAGCTTTATATTGATCAAGTCGGCGGCTCGCATTTCTAGAACTCTTTTTGCATCATTCACTAAGAACACACTTTCATCTGCCATAATAAGTGTATCCGTGCAATCTGTTACTTTCTTTAACCCCTCTAAATCTTGAGCTGGAACAGGTTGTTCAACGAATTCAATCTCAAGTCCAGCATCTTCCATCATTCGAATAGCTTTTACCGCTTCTTTGGCACTCCATCCTTGGTTTGCATCGAGTCTAAGCTTCGGTTTATTTCCTACACGCTCTCGAATAGCATGGATACGGGCAATATCATCTTTTATGCTACCGATCCCGACTTTTACTTTCAGCACGTTGAATCCTTCATTTACATATCGAGCAGCATCGTCTGCCATTTCTTTTGGTTCATTAACACTAACTGTAAAATCAGTCTCAAGCGTGGTTTTATATCCTCCAAGAAATTGAAACAATGGTAATCCTGATTGTTGAGCAAGTAAATCATAAATTGCCATATCCACAGCAGCCTTCGCACTTGTATTCCTAACAAGACAAGCATTCAATTTTTGAAAAATACGTTCACTTTCCAAAAGGTTAAGACCTATTAATGAGGGTGCAATAATTTCGTTAATTGCATATCGAATACTATCCATTGATTCGCCAGTAATTACATGCGTTGGAGGTGCTTCCCCATATCCTATTAGCCCTTCACTAGTAGTTACCTTTACATAAATAGAATACGCTGTCGTTACAGTTCGAAGTGCAGTTTTAAAAGGCTTCGTAAGTGGAACAGCCACATCAACTGTTTCTATTGATTGAATCAACATTAAATAGCCCCCTTTATTCCACACCTGGTAAAATAACAAGTGACAAGTTATCTGCATCCAACTCAGCCTCTGCTCCAAGCGGAACGGCAAAATGAGGTTCACAATGTCCAATCTTGAATCCTCTCACAGCAGGCTTCCCTAAACTACCTAAGTAGTGGTTTAGCACTTCATCTAAGGACAAAGATACTTGGCGTTTTTTAGGTTCTGCATCCTTAAAATCTCCAATGACAAAGCCTGAAGCTGCATCCAAAATACCTGCTTGTCGAAGCTGATTGAGCATCCCATCCACTCGGTATGGTTCTTCACCAATATCTTCTATTAATAATAATTTTCCTCTTGTATCTACTTCGTATTTCGTCCCAACCCCATTTGCAAGGAGTGATAAATTCCCTCCTGTTAACTCACCTCTAGCCACTCCACCTGAAAAGCGTGTTAACGGTGAAATTGCTTCTGTATAATGTAGTTCCATTGGTGTAAATAATTGTTGGAACATTTTTTTCGACAAATCAGAAAACGTTTCTTTCCCTACATCCGAAGCTAACATTGGACCATGGAAAGTCACAATATCGGAGTATAGATTCATACTTGTATGTAAAAAAGTAATATCCGAATAACCCCAGAAAATTTTCGGGCATTCATTCATCAATTGAAAATCTATTTTATCCGTGTATCTAGCAGACCCATATCCTCCACCTGCACAAATTATTCCTGCAATATCAGGATTAGCGAACATCTCATGTAAGTCTTCTAAGCGTTCATCATCTGAACCAGCAAGATAACCATATACGTTTTCTACGCTTTTCCCCATTTCATAAGACAAACCTAACTCATCTAAAAATTTTAACGAGCGCTTTAGTTGCTTAAGATTTGGTGGACTGGACGGAGCAATAATACCAATGGTATCTCCAATTTGTAATCGTTTCGGACGGATTTTCATCTTTATGTTATCTCCTTTTTAACAAAAGGGGCGGCACTTTTTAGGTGCCGCTACTTTCTTATTTTATATCAGCCCATTTTAAGTCCATATAACCTACTGGATGTCTTAAAATGCCCGATACTGATGGCTTTTCAAGCGTTACTTGGTTGTAATAATAAAGTGGGAATATAGGCATTTCATCTAGCAATAATTTGTCGGCTTGAATTAACATTGCCCAACGCTTTGTTGCATCAGTCTCATTCTTAATATCTTTAATCAATTTGTCATACTCAGCATTCGACCATGTTGTACGGTTCATAGAAGAACCTGTTATAAAGCTTTCTAGTGCGTTCGCCGGATCTGCATAGTCAAACAAGAAAGAAGAACGTGACAATTGGTATTTAAATTCTTTTTGTTCAGCAGCAAATACACTTGCCTCGACGTTTTGTAACGATACATCCACACCTAATACTTCTTTAAATTTACTTTGAAGTGCTTCTGCAATTTTTTTATGAGAATCACTTGTAGAATAAGTTAATGTGACTTCAGGTAACTTCTTATATCCTTCTTCTGCCATACCTTCAGCTAATAGAGCCTTTGCTTTATCTGCATCAAACCCAATTAGTTTTCCTGCGGATTCTCTGAATTCCTTACCATCTGGTCCAATGAATCCATAAGGAACAAAGCCTTCCGCTGCTTTTTGACCCACTTTCGTTACATAGTCTACAATTTCCTGTTGGTTCACTGCGTAAGCAAATGCTTGACGAATTTTCTTGTTTGTAAATGGCTCCATCGATACATTAAAACGATAGAAATATAAACCTGCTTGGTCTTCATTTTTTAATTCAGGATTATCCATTAAACTTTCCGCCAGTTCAGATGGTACACCAGATGTATCTAGTTCTCCTGTTTGATACATCTGATATTCTGTATTGGAGTCATTAATCATTGCCCATTCTACTTTATCCAGTTTTACATTCGATGCATCCCAATAGTTTTCGTTTTTCTCAAAAGTAAAACTTGCATCATGTTTCCAATCTACTAATTTAAATGGACCATTTCCTACAAAAGTATTTGCATCCGCAAACCAAGTAGGATTCTGTGTTGCTACTTTTTCATTTACTGGGAAGAAGCTTGGATTTGTAATAATGTTTAAGAACGCTTCTGTTGGTGCGTTTAGTTTCACTTCGAATACTTTAGGTTCTAACGCTTTAATAGCAACCGCATCCGCACTTCCTTCTCCGTTATTGTATGCTTCTGCTCCTTCAATGAAATATCCAAGGAAAGATGCTGGAGATGCAGTTTCTGGATCTAGCATATGCAACCAACCGAATACAAAGTCACTTGCTAATACAGGGTCTCCATTGGACCATTTTGCATCTTCTCGAAGAGTAAAAGTATACGTTAAACCGTCATCTGATATATCTACTTTTTCCGCAGTAGCTGGCTCTGCTAAATGATCTTTTGAAAGTCTGACCAAACCTTCCATAATATTATTTAATGCATTCCAAGAAACTGCATCGAACCCTACAGATGGATCGAACGATGTTGGTTCATTTCCATTATTCAAATGAAGTACTTTTTCTGTCGGCAATGTTTCTGTTGTTGTTCCTGTTTCCTCTTTGCCACTTTCTTTTTCTGTACTCGTCGATTGCCCTGCATCTTTGTTTGCTGTACAAGCACTCAACACAAGTATAAAAAATGCAACTACAAATAATGATAACCACTTCTTCATCCTAGTTCCCCCTTTGTATTGTATATGTGAATGCACTCTCGCGCGCTCATCCGGACTTATTTTTGTACTTGTAAAACCTTTGCACGACTGTCCTGTAGCCAGCAGTCAACCATATGTGCTTCTGTTAACTGAGTTGTAATTGGATAAACATGATCACACACTTCCATTGCATAGTCACAACGGGCGGTAAATGGACACCCTTTCGGAGGTGAGAATAAATCCGGTGGAGTTCCTTCAATTGGTTTCAATTCCTCTTCCATTAAATCTAGTCGCGGAACAGAGTTTAATAATCCTTTTGTATAGGGGTGTTCAGGATTATAAAAAATTTCTCTTTTGTCACCAATTTCAACAATTTTACCCGCATACATTACGGCAATTCGATCCGCAATTTTTGCAACTACCCCTAAATCATGCGTGATTAATATTATTGATATTTCGGTTTTTCGTTGAATTTCTTCAAACAGCTCTAAAATTTGTGCTTGGATCGTAACATCCAATGCGGTTGTTGGCTCATCTGCAATGAGTAATTTTGGATCGCAAATAAGTGCAATTGCAATGACAATACGTTGGCGCATTCCACCTGAAAATTGGTGAGGAAATTGTTTTAAACGTTCTTCGGGATTTGGAATCCCTACAAGATTTAACATATCAATTGCTTTCTTCTTTGCTTCTTGTTTCCCTATTTTTTGGTGGGTTAGAAGACCCTCAGTTAGCTGTTCTCCTATTGACAGCGTTGGATTTAAAGCAGTCATAGGATCTTGGAAAATCATCGAAATGTCGACTCCTTGAATTTTCCTTAACTGCGCTTTAGACAGTTTAGTTAGATCTTTTCCTTTAAATAAAATGCTTCCGTTTTTAATAATTCCAGCCGGCTGTGGAATTAGGCCCATAATTGCATTGGATGTAACACTTTTACCACAGCCAGATTCACCAACAATGGCAAGTGTCTCTCCCTTATATAGGTCAAAATTAACACCTCTAACTGCCTCTACTTCACCACCGTATGTTCGGAAAGAAACTTGCAAATTATTTACTTGTAATACTTTTTCATTGGATATGATTTTCCTATTTTCCTTCTTATGTTCTTTCACCAATTTTCACCTCCTAAGCTTCGGATCTAGAGCATCTTGTAAACCATCTCCTAGTACGTTAAAAGCAAACATCGTTAAAGATATGAATAAAGCAGGAAAAAACAAACGCCACCAATGACCAGATAAAATTACTGGCAATGCATCATTCGCCATAACACCCCAACTGGCAAAAGGAGCTGCTATACCCAAACCTAGGAAACTTAAAAATGCTTCCGCAAATATAGCACTTGGAACAGTAAGAGTCATCTGTACGATAATGGGTCCCATCGTATTGGGAAGAAGGTTTTTACGTATAATCCTAGATGTTTTTGCTCCAAATGATTTGGAAGCAGTCACAAATTCATAGTTTTTTAATTGTAGCACCTGTCCTCGAACAATCCGGGCCATACCTACCCAGCCAGTAACGGTAAGTGCAACTATAATTGTAGTTAGGCTTGCCCCCATTACAACCATCAATAAAATAACGACTAACAAGTGTGGCAAACCATATAATACTTCAATTATTCTCATCATGATGGCGTCTACTTTTCCACCTTTATATCCACTGATTCCTCCATATATAATTCCTATAAAAAAGTCGATAAGTGCTGCCATTAGTCCAACAAATAATGAGATACGAGCACCATACCATGTCCTAATAAATACATCTCTACCAGCCTCATCAGTGCCAAACCAGTGAGCTGCGGAAGGCGCTTGGTTTTGATTTGGATAATCAGTAGCTGTGACAGAATAAGAAGAAAAAATGGGACCAAATATTGCAAAAAGTGCGAGCAAAATTAGAAATATTAGTCCACCCATTGCAAGTTTGTTTTTCCATAATCTTCG
Organism: Psychrobacillus sp. NPDC058041; assembly: GCF_042885655.1. Lineage (NCBI taxonomy): Bacteria > Bacillati > Bacillota > Bacilli > Caryophanales > Bacillaceae > Psychrobacillus > Psychrobacillus sp. NPDC058041. The sequence goes on along the minus strand of NZ_JBHVRO010000007.1, from coordinate 150,358 downwards.
CCATGCATCTTTCCAGTAAGATAAAGAAGGACGCACTACAGATTCTGCTTTTCCTTGTTCCTTCTGTTTTGGTATAAACCATTCATCTTTTATACTTTGTGGGGATACCACAACTTGTTTGTTTGTCATTATGCATCCCCCTCTTTACGATGTAGTTTTATTCGTGGATCTAAAAGACCATATACAATATCAACAAGGAACAGCATAAATACTAGAAACGCACTATAGAAAACAGTAGAGCCCATAATTACAGGGTAATCTCGGTTATTAATGCTTTCTACAAAGTATTTACCCATTCCAGGAATAGCAAAAATTCGTTCTATAACAAAAGTTCCCGTCAATATACCAGCAAGCATTGTCCCCAAAATCGTGACAACAGGCATAAGTGCATTTCTTAAGGCGTGTCGAACGACGATTCTCACAGGCGAGAGTCCTTTTGCACGTGCCATTTTAATATAATCTTGTGTTAACACTTCGAGCATACTGGATCTCGTCAATCGTGCAATTATAGCAGTTGGTCCAGTAGCAAGAGCGAGCGTTGGTAATATCATATGTAATGGACTACTCCAAGTAGCGGCTGGAAGCCATTCTAATTTTACTGCCAGTTGTTGAATTAGAAAGGTTGCTAGAACAAAGTTTGGTACAGATATCCCAATTACCGCAAAGGTCATGGCTAAGTAATCAATTATTCCGTTGTGCCGGAGAGCTGCAAGTGTACCTAAAATAATCCCAGACAATAAAGCCACTAGTATCGTGACCATTCCCAACTCGAAAGATATCGGAAATCCCCTTGCTAGCAACTCATTTACAGAGTCATTTGGTTTTTTAATCGAAGGACCAAAATCAAATGTCACAATAGATTTTAAATAATACAAGTATTGAATATGCATAGGTTCATCTAGTTTATAAAATTTTTCTAAATTTGCTTGAATAGTAGGGTTAGAAGTACGTTCTCCATCGAACGGAGAACCTGGAATAGAGTGCATTAATACGAAGGTCACGGTAGAAATGATAAGAATCGTTGCGATCATCATAATAAAACGTTTAATAATATACTTCGTCATAAGCAAACCTCCTTCTTAACAAAATTTCGTTTGCATTGCTAGCTCTACCATTACGAGCATGGCACGGTATGCTTCTAATATATCTTTTGCCTCGAACTTAACTATTGTCGTTCCTTCTATAATTTCACAACCAGGCATAAGTGCTGCCCATTCCGCTTGGCCATAATTAACAAACTCAATACGTAATGTTGGTGTTTTAGGAGGAGTGAGCGGTTTGATTTGATTTCTTTCACTAATCGCTTCGGCAACCTTCTCTCTCAATAATGCATGTGCTTTTTGCGGATGCAATGTCTTAACCGCAGATCTAGAAATAGATTCTTTCACTACTGCAGTAACAACTCCAGGAATCAGTGCCTCTGCCTCTTTACACGCTCCATCATCACCTGCAACCATGATAACTGGTACACCAAAGTGACCTGCTACATATGCATTTAATCCCAGTTCACCAACTTCTACATCGTTTATATACATGTTTCTAACTCCGAATATCATCGAGTGACTCATTACGCCAGGTTGTCCCGCTCTCGAATGATAACCAGCAAATACTGCACCTATGTAAGATTCATCTAATGCCTGCACCATTGAAAACGGTTTCACATCTCCTGTTATTAAAGACGCTTCGGGATGTAATTCTTCTACTAAAATATTATTCATTTTAGAATGACTGTCATTTACTAGTACTTCTTTTACTCCCTTTGATAGAGCGCCTTCTACAATTGCATTTGCCTCTTGAGTCATTATACGGCGAGCACGTTCATAATTATGCTTACTTGAATCCACAAAAGTATGATCTGGCAAACCCGTAATCCCTTCCATATCTATTGAAATAAAAAGTTTCATCCCAAAGCCCCCATATCCTCATCCATTTTTATAAAACTTTCCTAAGTTGGAATAACTATCACTTTATCAAAATATACGGAAAATTACAATATATCTAAAAGTTCTAGATTAAGAGAGTTTTTTCTATATAAATAAGAAAACTGCAATCGCCCTCTAAGTGCATTTTGTAGTCGCCGTTTCCAAATTACTTTGGACGAAATATTTGCTCCTGCGGTTACTCGTCGCAAAATAAAGTGTTTGTCCGTCGCCTTCTTGGAATTTATGAAGATATGATGCGTTTAGTTTGGATAATGAGAGAAAAATTACTTTCCTACTCGTTTAAAAGCATCCGAAAATATAATTTCGGATGCTCTATGCTGCTATAAAAGTTATTATTTATTTCTTTTTAGTGCCGCCGATTATAACTGTGTTACTTGCGATTAGGTGACTTCTCGCAGATAACAACTCTATTAGAATCGTGGGCCTGGGAAGAACTGTTGTTGGGGAAACGGTACACCTGGTTGCATAGGAAAAGCTTGTTGTGGTGGTGGAACAACTACATTTCGGTTCGTTTCTGTATAAAAATGTTGTGGAACATTGACAATATGCTCTCTATTCACATTTACAAACGGGTGGATAACAGGCTGCATTCTCGGTAGAAATGAATCAGACATACGATATTGCGGTGGACATACTATCGGTGGAGCAGGCTGTAGCCATGGTGATTGTATAGGTGACTGACATGAATGACAAGAGTATGGGTTCACGATAAATTCACCTCCTTTGCACTTATAATAGTAGATGCAAAACGGATCAACACAAACTAGACAAACACCTCAATTTATTGTAAATAAAATAGAATACTTTCGGATAAGATGTTGTTTACTAACGTATAAACCCCTCTGCCAAACTTCTGGCAAAGGGGTTTATGTATAATGTGTGTGGTGTTCTTACCTATTTGTACTCTCTTTCTTTTCCATCAAATGAGACTTACTAGAAAGTAGGCTTTATATTAACTCGTTGCTCCTTTTTACAAATGTGTCTACTAGGTCCTTTGAGTTATTACCCAATCGAATATTTTTCTTACATGAGTTAATTTCATAAATAGCATTTAATTATTAAAACACGAATAATAATTAATTCCAGAAGAACTTAGATTGAAGATAAGAATAGAATAATAACTTTTGGCGTGTGACATCTTCTTATTACTAAAGAATTCTTCATAAATCAGCATGATTTCCGCTATCGGCGGACCGCTGGAGTCGCCGCCTGTCGCTCCAATCAACACAGTACTAGGTTTGCCTGTTGCTGAGATATCGCAGGACCAGTCCCTTCACCTTTCTTGATAAGAGAATTATATATATCAACACGAATTTTCATTTTATTAAGAATATATTCTTTCAAGAGCATTTTTTTGCTCAGCTTTTATATTAATTTTTGGACGAATATCTTTTGCTTTCTTTTCAGCTTCTTCAACTGTCTCAGCTAGATTCAATTCCATTAAAGTCGCTATTGCCATCACCCCTGCTCTTCCGCTTCCAGAATTACAGTGAAAATAAATATTATCTCCTTTGTTATAAGCCTTCATTACTTCGCTTACTGCCTTCTTTATAGATACATCTTGGTTTAGACCATCATCAGCAATTGGTTGATGCACACGTAAATTTTCTGCTGGATGCTCTTTTTTAGCTATTCTCAAATCAAATACTATATCGATTGTTTCATTTTCTAATAGAGATTCTACCCCATCTACACCACCAACAAAAATGCGACCTGGAATAAGTTCTTCATAGTTTTTCTCTGCCATATGTATCTCTCCTTACTTTTAAATATATTATAACAGGCGAATTTTGTAGGAAACGGACAAATATGAGATAATAGCAAAAGATATTTAGTGTTGAAATGAGGTTTTCATATGATTCGAACACTTGGGATAACGACGGATCACGAGCTAATTAGTGATTTTCCTCTTGAAGATATAAAGCATAAAACATTTGAATGGTATTGGGTAGATATAGGGGAACCTACGGAAGAAGAGAAAAATCTTCTAAGTTCCTTTTTTCATTTCCATCCACTAGCAATTGAAGACTGTTTATTAAGACTCCAACGTCCAAAAGCAGATCATTACGATGGACATGTATTTTTTGTAATACATACGTTTAATGAAGTAACACTTGATGCAGAGGAATTGAATTTATTTGTTGGAAAAGATTTTGTAGTTACCTTCCACTTTCCTATCATGCACGAACTAGATCAAGCTCGAGAACGTATAAAACGAAACCCAAAAGGTTGGGAACGTGGATCCATGCATGCAATGTATCATATTGTAGACAAAGTGGTGGATGCTTATTTTCCAATTGTTTACAAAATAGAAGACTATTTAAATGAAGTAGAAGACAGACTATCTATAGATATGCGTCATTTGTCTATGAATCAAGTGTTTGACCTTCGCAGTGATCTACTGAGACTTCGTCGAACTATTATTCCAATGCGGGATCTGCTCTACCGAATTATGAACTCTGAGCGAATTAATTTACAATCATCCGAGAGAGCTTATTTTGGAGACATTTATGATCATTTGCTTAAGCTTGCAGATATGGTTGAAACAAATCGCGAGCTCACTGCAGATATACGAGATAGTCATATGTCCATTAATTCCAGCCATATGAATAGAATTATGATGATTTTAACGATTGTTTCAACCGTGTTCATCCCTCTAACATTTATCGTAGGAGTGTATGGAATGAACTTTGCGAATATGCCTGAGCTAGAGTGGAAATATGGATATTTTGGTGTTATGGCATTGATGGTCGTTATTGCGATTGCAATGCTTGCTTGGTTTAAATATAAAGGCTGGTTTAATTTGTTTAAGAATTAATTGTTAGAACATAAAAAGAGGTGAGATCTTGATAGAAATAAAAGGAACATATAATAATGCGCTTGTTTTTACAGATACAATAGAGGAAACTGCAAAGATACAAGTAGAGCAGATTTGTAGTCTTCCCTTTTTAAAAGACACGAAAATTAGAATGATGCCAGATCTTCATGCTGGTAAAGGTTGCACTGTAGGCACAACGATGACAATTACTGATAAAATAGTTCCTAACTTTGTTGGCGTTGATTTGGGCTGTGGAATGATCTGTGCAAAACTAAATGTTCTAAAGGAAGATATAAACTTTGAGAAGTTAGACAAGACCATTAAGAAAAACGTACCAAGTGGTACTCGTATTCGAAATAAAGAACATCGCAATGTTATAGAAATACCCTTTGCTGAAGTTGTTGCTCCTATTAATGAGAACCGCGCTCGGTTGAGCTTAGGTACGCTTGGTGGAGGAAACCATTTCATAGAACTAAACGAAGGCGATGACGGCAGTATTTATTTAGTTATCCACTCCGGCAGCCGAAATTTAGGAAAACAAATCGCAGATCATTATCAAGATTTAGCACATCAATCCCATGGCGATAGTATTTCTAAAGATTTGGCATATGTAGAGGGAGAAAATATGAAGGATTATTTATTTGATCTTTCCATTGCTCAAAAATATGCAGCATTCAACCGTAAAACAATGGCCGAAGTAATTTGTAGAGGCATGAACTGGAATATTGAATCTGAATTCGACACTATTCATAATTATATTGATATAGATAATATGATTTTACGTAAAGGTGCCATCTCTGCACAGGACGGTGAAATTGTAATAATTCCTATGAATATGCGAGATGGTTCGCTCATTTGCCGCGGAAAAGGAAATCCGGATTGGAATTACTCTGGTCCACACGGTGCTGGACGTATAATGAGTCGATCGCAAGCAAGAAAACTAGTAGCATTGGAAGATTTCCAAGACTCAATGAAGGATGTTTGGAGTACTTCTGTTGTTCCAAGTACGGTTGATGAATCCCCGTTTGCTTATAAGGATATGGAAGATATTCTCTCACATATTGACGACACAGCTGAAGTGTTGGAAGTAATAAAACCTATTTATAACTATAAAGCGCACTAAAAGAAGCTGATATGTTCAGCTTCTTTTTAATTTCCATCTATGTTGTTCATATTTATTTCCCCCAAGTTTTTTTAAACAGTTAGTTAATTCATCTCTGTAAATGCTATAAAAAAGTAATTAGTTGAGTCAATAATTTATTGATTTCCAGTCCAATAGTAAAACAATGCTGCAAAAGTAAGCTTTTCTGTATGCGTTAAGTCTTGTGCTAGCTTTACATGTACGTTCATCGCTTGAACTTCAAATGCAGGATGTGTAGCGTAAGGGAATATTCCATAGCGATAAGTTGCTAAGCGCTTCCCATTGAAATCATCTACATCGATATCGCCATACATACTTTTCGCTTCCATTTGAAGGATTTTTTCATTGTTTGCGTTGAAAATAACAGCTCTATTTTTCACCGAAATTGGTGGCAAGACAATAGTGGAAATCTGCTTATTAGCATGATCATAAACTTTTAACTTTATGAATTTTATTTTATTTTTTATAGTAAACTGACAAACTAAGTTTTCATCCATCGTTTTTAAATTGTATGTAATCGGATAAAAAAAACCCCTCTTGAAAATTGCACATGCGGTTAATAACCTACTAATCGAATGTTCTTTTGAAGGTTCAATTTTATATAAACGTTCTCCTATATTTGAAACTAAATATGATTGAGGAATCAACGACACATCTTGTTGAAAATTAAGTTCTTTTACAGGGAATTCTACTGAAAAATAATCACTATGAAGCCCATGCTCAGCCGGTAATTTTTCTGCTGCATTTTGAAAGATAAAAGAAATACTATAAAATATAAAAAACATAAATCCAACAATAAAATGTGTTTCAAAGTCCTTCCATATAATATCTTTAAAAATAAATACTATCGCTATGTATATAGCTAGTATAAGAAATGCTGCTAATTTTGCGTATTTTGCCGTTCGTTCGTATATATGCTTCATATTCACCACTCCTTCTTATGCATACGAATGTAAAGGATAATAGTTCCAAAAAAAAAATACCTTTGAGGAGCTATTATTTAATAACTACTCAAAGGTATTTTATTTATTTTCAATAACTCGACCAAAAAGGTTTTTTATAAAGCGAATTAGTGCGTAAAAACAAATAAGCACAAAAGCGAGCAATAGTACATGCTCTAAGGTAGAAGATAGACTAAAGGGGTCTAAAAATATGCGAAACAACACAAACAAATATATAATGCTAGCAATACCGGCCAATAAAACTACTCCTATAATGGATAGCTGTGCGTAGGTCAGTTGCTTTATATGAACTCGATGTTTAATTACTTCAAGAATAATTGCAAGAGCTATGACCGTGAACGTAATTGTCACTTCACCAAAATATGCAAAGTTTACTAAATATATAACAAGTAACATAATCATTATATGCATATAGAATTCATCGATCTGCTTCAGCACAACATCACATCCTATATTTTAGTGTTTCATCTCTAATCGTTGTTTACGATGGGCACGTCTAGCTGGACCTGTTTCAAATAATCGTTTTTCTTCATCGGTTTCTGGATGAATGCCTGGTATTGGAACTGGCTTACTATTTTTATCTATCGCAACCATTGTTACATACGACTCTGTCGTTAGTTTTACTTCTCCCGTTATTAGGTTCGTCGATGTTACACGAACATAGACCTCCATAGATGAACGACCAGTGGAGGAAACGACTGCCTCTAACTCAAGGACATCTCCAACTTTTGCAGAAGAAAGAAAATCAACCGAATCAATAGATGCTGTTACTACCTCACCTTGTGCATGTTTCATAGATGAAATGGCAGCTATTTCATCTATATAAGCAAGTACTTTTCCTCCAAAAATGGTTTGATGATGGTTTGTATCAGGTGGAAGTATTAGGTGGGTTTGTATTGTTCTAGATTGTCTCATGGGGTTTGTCTTCATCATGTATTACTCCTCTAATTTTGTAAAATTAATTACTCATGCTATTTACAAACATGAGTAATTTATGCTTGACCATTTTTTCACGGTTTCCGCGATCATGGCACTTCCTTTATAGTATAACATGAAGGTTAGTTAGAGTTGGAAGATGAAGTCACAACACTAGTTGTCGCAATAGTCGAAATCATAATAGCTTGTTGAGCTTGAAGAATCATTTCGAGAGATGTTGCCATTGAAATAGCTGCTGTTGTATAGGCATCTTTTGCGGATCTCATTTCCCATCCAAGTGCAATAGGTAGTGCACTGTCTTTGTACCAAGAAAATAATTTCATACTTACCAGAGACTGATAAGTTACTACAATTGCATTTAATTGCTCTTCATTCATTTTTAATGCTGCCATAAATCCAATCATTGGATATTGGGCTACAGAAGTCTTTATCTTGACACTTTTTAATCCATCTCGAATAATCAATGCTCGTGATAACAAATCTTCTTCGTAGTTTTGACTTGTGTACGTTAACACCTGCGACATCCATTGTAATTCATTTCCCGAATAAAACTTATGATTTCGAAGTTCTTGATAGTATCGATTCATTGATTCGGCACGAACAGAAGTGTCACCATCCAGTTTCCCCAAAAACATGGCATATGGATAATCATCCGTTGATGTTAAAAAACGATGATGTTTTTTCATATCCTCCATTAATTGTTTTGCTTGATTTACCTCATTTGACCAAACATCTTTATCATCTGACATTAGTAATGCCGCTAAATAGGTATAGCTATTCACCTTAAAGGAAGACTTTTTTAAAACTTCTACTTTCTCTAATAATAGATCCACCGCTTGAATCGGTTCTAATCCTCCAACATCGATTGTAGCAACAAAAAGTGGTTGTAAATGTGAGCGTAGTGGAGAAAATATATTTGCTTTCTTTTTTATATATGCTTCAATTTCCTTAAATCTGTTTTCATTAAACTCTTTACCTAAAGTTACGTAATAACCTGCAAGTGATAAAGTAACTCGCTTATCAACACCCCATCCTACTACTTTTTTTAATGCTTTAAATGTCTCTTCTATTTTTTGATTGATTGTCATCGGCCAATCACTCCTTTTCTTTTTTACGCTGTAAACTCTAAAATAGTTTCAGTTTTTGTTATAATTATTGTAATAAGAAAAGTAGGTGTCTATTATGCGCATTAACAAATTTCTAAGTGAATCTGGAATTATTTCTAGACGCGGTGCTGATAAATGGATCTCAGAAGGAAGAGTGACCATTAACGGTAAAATCGCTGAGCTAGGTAGCAAAGTTGAGGCAGGTGATGACGTCAAGGTAGATGGTAATCCGATTGTGGTTGAACAACCATTAGTTTATCTTGTACTAAATAAACCAGTTGGTATTACTAGTACAACAGAACGCCATGTAAAAGGAAATATTGTCGATTTCGTTAATCATCCGCTTCGAATTTTCCACATCGGTCGATTGGATAAAGACTCAGATGGTCTCATTTTGTTAACAAATGACGGGGATATCGTAAATGAAATACTACGAGCTGAGAACAAACATGAAAAAGAATATGTTGTTACGGTCAATGAAAAAATAACAGATTCTTTTCTTGAGAAAATGTCTTCCGGTGTGAATATTTTAGGGACGAAAACACTACCTTGCAAAGTGAAAAAGTTAGGTCCATACACCTTTAATATTACTTTAACACAAGGGTTGAACAGACAAATAAGAAGAATGTGTTCCGCACTTGGATTCACTGTGAAAAGACTTCAACGCATTCGAATTATGAATATTACACTAGAAGGTCTCGCTATTGGACAATGGAGAGAATTAACCGAATTAGAGAAAAAAGAATTATTCACTACACTTAATTATTCGCCAAAAAGGAAATAGAATCTTTTGAGACGAAACGTGGGTATATTACTTGACATAAAACCAAATGGTTTCGTATTATAAATTATACGAAACCATTTGGTTTTATTTTTAATTAAGAAAGTAGGAATAACAATGGAAACAAAACTTCAAGATATTATACAAACAATTGTGTTAAATGCACCAATTCAAAAAGTGTGGGAAACTGTATCAACCCCGGAAGCGATTGCAAGCTGGTTTATGCCAAACGACTTTCAATTAAAAGTCGGCCACGAATTTCATATTCAATCACCTTTTGGTCCATCCCCTTGCAAGGTCATAGAAGTAAATCCTCCGAATAAACTTTCTTTTATATGGGATACGGATGGATGGATTGTTTCTTTTATTTTGAAAGAAATTGGTGATAAAACCGAGTTTACGCTTATTCACGCTGGGTGGAAGCAACCGAATGACATTATTACAAAAGCAAATGATACAAGTTCTGTTATCCGAGAAAAAATGGCCTTTGGTTGGAAAGCTATTGTTCAGGATCGTTTAAGAAAGGTAGTTGAAGGATAAGTGTCTTCTGCCGAACAGAAATATGATGTTTTTCAGGCTATCGCTGATCCAACGCGTCGAGAGGTTCTAAAACTTCTTTCTGAAAACGAACTACCTATTTCGGAGATTACTTCTCACTTCCCTATTAGTCGTACTGCGATTGCAAAACATCTTCATGTTCTTTCAGAAGCAGAATTGGTGGCAGGACGTAAAGTTGGTAGGGAAAAAATATATCAACTGAAGCCTGAATCTTTAAAAGAGTTAAGTGAATGGCTTTCCTATTATGAACAGTTTTGGAGCAACAAATTATCTATTCTTAAATACATTGTAGAAAACGATTCAGAATAAGAAAAGCATCCTTTAAGTGCATCTTGTCTTCACTGTTTCCAAAGTGCTACGGACTAAACCTCTGCTCCTGCGGTTACTCGTCGCAAAAAAATTTTAGCTATACTATTACCGGAGAAGTAAGGCTCGTGAAGTGACTGCGTCACTTCACGAGCCTTTTTCGGTGATCTTATGGCGGATATTTGTCCTTCGCCCTCTTGGAATGTGGAGACATAATGCTTTTGGTTTAGATAATGAATGATAAAATCCTGTTCTACTCTTTTTAGAGCATCCGAAGATACAATTTCGGATGCTTTGCACTTCTTTAGGTATGATTACTACCTATTTTTTCTTGCTCTACCTACAAAAAGAAAGCGCTACCAAGTACCATGAACACTGGATTCCAAGCTAATGTTAATATAAAATTTAACATTGCGAAAGACTTCACTTAAACTAACGGCGGATTTAGTCAAAGATCAATTGGCTACTTTAGACAGCTCCTTTCTTTTTCTTTGAACAAAAGGGGCTATCCAAGTTTTACTCCATATATAAATTGATTTCGTCCTGTTCCACTATTTCTTCACCCATTGCTTGAATATATAAATGATCATATAGGTATGGCTTATCTATGTTCCAAGTTAAAGAAAAGTTATTATCAGTTTGATTCTCTCGAATGTCATATCCAATAAGTTTTCTTTGAGTCCATGTTTGAGTACCTGTTGGTATCAACCAGAATAAAATGGTTTCTGTATTTTCTGCTTCAACATGAAATGTTATTTTCTTTGTTCCTTTTGGAATCTGTACCCAAGTTCCGTCTTTTGGATAGTCTGTATATATACCTTTAATTTCGGGTTTGGATGATGTAATAGGACTTTCTTGACTAATAGATGGCTGAAATACTGTTAAGATATTTAAAGCAAGAAATAATTTCAATATCATTAATTTCACCTCAAAAGTAGTATTCACCTAATAAGGATTTATATGTGTTATTGAACAAACGATGCAGGTTAGTTCAAGAAGGAAAACAATCAAGTTTTGGCGAATAGATAATAAAATAAACTAAAAAAGGAAGTTTTTATGAGAATACTTATATTAGGAGCAACTGGCTTTTTGGGCTCGAATTTATTCCAACTAGCTTCAGAGAACAAAAATCTAACAGTGTTTGGTACCTCACGTTTTCAACATGAGAACTCTAATATTATGCAAGTAGATGTTACAAACAAACGATCAATAGGAAATGCCATTAGAAAAATAAATCCTGAGGTAGTTATATGGTCACTTATGAGTTTTGAAGAAGAAACCCAATTAATCAATTTAGGCCTCGAAAATTTATTGTCAGAAATAGAGAGTGAAACAAAACTTATATTTCTATCAACGGATGCAGTTTTCGTTGAAGGAATAGGTGGTTACAAAGAGTCGGACCCAATTGGTACCTTGCCTAAAGAAGCAGCCCTAGCTGATTATGTGAACGGTAAACATACTGGAGAAAACTTAATTCTCAATAAACATCCAAATCACGTGATACTTCGTACTGGACCCCTATATGGTAATAATGTGAATCAAGGTATTGAAAAACGAACCATTCAGCTAATTGAGAAGATAAAAGAGAATCAGTCCTTTGAGGCATGGACAAATGTGTATAGAACTTTTGTTAATGTTAATGATTTATCAAGTACGATTATTGAATTGACTAATATAAAATTTAATGGAATTTTGCATGCTGGACCCTTACATAAAGAAAGCTACTATACGTTTTTTAAAAAGAGATTGGAACAACTTGGATGGAATAATAGTCTTCTCCGCCCAACTATAAGATCTAAAGAAGATGCCCCTTATCTATCTTTTGATACGTCTCTAAATACACAAAAAGCTCACCAATTGCTTATAACCAATTTTCGCACAGTTTGATTATTGTTGTTTTTTCGATTTTGAAAGGAAAAGGTAATTGTTCTTCAATTGACGGGTGCTTTAGTAAAAATATCATGGAGTTGCTGTAGGCAATTATTATTTCTTATTCCAACAACGTAGCATTATAGGGGGTGATGGGCATTACAATAAACTAACGAGTACGTTAGTTTAAGACCATCGAGAAGAAGAATTTTACAATAATCGAAAAACTAAAAATTTTAGACAGACAGGAGTTAGATACGATGATAAAAGGTGTCGGAGGAATATTTTGGAGAACTAAGGATCTTGATGTTGTAAAAAAATGGTACGGTGAAGTGTTGAAGATTGATCTAGAAAATTGGAATGGGACTGTGATTAAGCCCCAATCAGGAAATGAGACTATCTTTTCTTTCTTTACCGAGAATGACAGTTATTTTCCAACAGAACAACAAGTGATGTTAAATTTCCAAGTACATGATCTAAACGAGACTATTAAGCATCTTGAACATATTGGTGTACCTCTTACAAAGAAAGAAGAGATTAGTGAGTTTGGAAAGTTTATTTGGATTAAAGATCCTGAAGGTCGACTGATCGAACTTTGGGAGAAATAGCCGGTTGTAATCATTTGCTATTAAGCTAAATGGACACTTTATTTCAATATGGATAGTAAAATATTACATCAAAAAACGCTCAGATTTCTGAGCGTTTTTACTTGTCATTTATTTTGCCAATTTGCTGTTGAAATTAAGCTGGTAGGTATGAAATTTACTTTGTTATCGGCATTTTTCTCCCCACCAACCGAACCCGTTTACATTTTGCAGTCTGCCTTTTCTTTTTATGAATTTCCAGCCACACGCTTCTCAAGTGGTTGAAATAATTTCTTTTTATCCATATCAGGTCTGATTGTTTCCAATTGTTCTAAAGCAATTTTAGCGCCAAAGTCCATCCCTTGACAACCAGCTAGTAAAAGTAAGTCACCTTCTGTTACCTCCTGAAGGCTATGTTCTATTGCCTCTGGTAATTCTTCGTATAAATGAACGTTTATTCCCGCTTCATCCATCACTTCTTTAAATACAGCTAGTTCAGCATCTGATACTACGTCCTTTTGTGTGACATGAGAACGGCTAAGCGTTGCAATAACCTCATGGATTCCAAGTCTTGGAGCCCATCTTGCAATTGCTTCTGCATTTTCTTTATTCACTGTAACTCCACGATCTCCGCGAATTGCATATACAAGAGATACACGATTAAAATCCATTTTTTCTAATGTGCCTAGGGTAATATCAATATTTCCACTATTAGCAAAGTGGTCATCAATAATTTTAAAATCATCTTCGAAAATTATTTCAAAACGACGTTCAACCCCAACAAATTCAAACAAACTTTTTTGAATAGTTGCAATTGGAACCTCACATAATAATCCAATTACAATACTAACCATGGAATTATAAACAGAGTGAAATCCAGGTGTAGAAAGTTGAATTTGGAATTGTTGCTTTGGAATAACAAGATCTTGTGTAACTAAATCACGTGTAATTTCTACCATGAATTTTGCGCGACCTGTAGACAAATCCAAGTTCCTACAAATTACATCCGCTGATTGTTCTTCTATTCCAATAGTAATTACTTTTGCTTTTGTTTTATTTACAAGAGAAGCAGAATATTTGTCATCCAAATTTAGTATAGCTACTTTGTCGGATCCAGCATTTCGAATCAAGCTAGATTTATGTTCAAAGTAATTCTCAAATGACGAATGTAAATCGATATGCTCACGGCTTATATTATTTAATGTTACAATATCAAAATCCACACAACCTACGCGATTTAACTCTAGTGCAGAGGAGGACACTTCCATCGTTGCATGAGTAACACCTGCGTCAACCATTTGTGCGTAAAACCGTTGCAAGTCTAATGATTCTGGCGTCGTCAATTCTGATGGCTCCGCATAATCTCCGATTTTCACTACAACCGTACCCATTAGTCCCGTTTTAAGATCATGATTTTCTAGAATAGCATTCGTCATAAAAGATGTTGAGGTTTTTCCATTTGTAGCTGTAATTCCAATAGTTTTTAACTTTTGAGTTGGATGATCATAAAATGCATCTGCAAGTGTAGCTAAAGCATTTCTACCGCTATCTACTTTGTACTGAGGTACATCTAAACCTTCTATGAATTCCTCAACTACAAGTGCGGTTGCTCCCTTTTCTACTGCTTGTCCAGCAAACTGATGTCCATCCGATTTAAACCCTCTTACGCAAACAAACACTTGTCCTTTTTCAACTTTTCGCGAGTTATAGGCAAGCCCTATTATATCTATTCGTTTTGCATGAATGACTTCTTTTACATCTACATGCTCCATTAACTTTGTTAATTCCATAAAATGGCCACCTTTTCACATGATCAAATTCGCCTTATAGGCTTTGAACCAACATGACGTTGGTAACTCAGTCATTGCCACTGGATGCGGCAATTGTATCCAGAGTTTCTTTACTCAACATGAGGTTTAACACCTTCGAATAAAGATAAGTTGTTACATTATAGTTTACCCCAATAACTATAAGAAGAAAACCGAAAGGGGAGTAATAAAAGGTCAAAAAAAGAGAAGGCTTCCCCCTTCTCCGTTTTACTATATTGCTTCGTTATAATGTTCCTTACAAAATGAAAGTACCTCTGTTTCTTCTTCGTCCTCTAGACCAAAATCTAATACTTTCCCATTGCTTCTGTATAAAATATGGTACTGTACAATTCGTTCAACAGCATCTTCAACAGCTAAAATAACTCGTAAATCTAAAGATTCACCATCACCATATAATTCATCATCTTCAGGCACTTCAATACCTAATAAAAACTCATAACGATCTCCTGCTATAATGCCTGTTGGATCTTTTATTTTTTCAACCTCATAGGATGTTATTTTCAAAAATTCCACCTCCATTTACTCATTTTATCACTTTTTTAATAGAAAATAATCTTATATCTAATTTGTTGTTATAATGAACATAATGAAGCACTTAAATGGAGGTAAAAATGAAACTTAGTGCCGAAAAATTAATTTACATAGTCGTCACTTTACCTGTTATTATTAGTATTTGGAAAAGGATTAAATACTATTCTCTATTCTGTAATATCTTTTATTCTCGGAATTACAATGCTTTTTCTTGCTTATAAACTTTTACGAAAACAAAAGAAAGAACGGAAACAATCCTGAGAAGCCCTGCCTAATATGCTGGGCTTTTTATGAGAATCACATTAATTCATCTTCTATTTCATTCATCATTCTATAGGCACCTTTTGAAACATTTGCACATATAGCGAGTGTTATGCCTAAGTTCGGATAATAGGCAGAATGAAAAGAAACTCCTGGATCATAACCCATCACATGATATTTAAAAGTAATATCATGTTTTTTCTGAATCCACACTCCATATCCATAGTGATCATCATTCCCTTCATGAACATATGGTGAGAGCAGTTGTTGAGTCAATGACTCACTTAATAGAACATTATTAAAAAGGGCCTCCCAAAACTTCAACATATCCTTGGTCGTCACGAAAGCTCCGCCATCCGATCCTCCTTGAACAGGTAACGAGTAAATATTCGTTTTCCAAGAACCGTCTTCGTAATCTATATAACCAGTCGCTACTTTTCCTGGAAGCGAGTCCAAGGCAAAATAACCTGAATCCAGCATTTTTGCTTTGTCAAAAATATGATGTTGCACATAATCAGTAAATACTTGGTTACTTACTTTTTCAACAATTAAACCTAATAAAATATAACCTGCATTATTATAGTGAAAACGTTCACCTGGATTAGCTTTCATCTTTTCAAATTGGAACAGTGATAAGAAGTCCGCAAGGTTACGCATTTGATACATCGGTCTCGCAATCCATAACTCCTCAAAATCATCCATTACTTCTTCATCAAAATAATCAGGGATCCCCGATGTATGAGTTAATAAATGATGAATTGTAATATTTTCAGGAAAGTTAGTAAAGTTCACATCCAAACACTCGGTTAGTTTAGTATCAAAAGTTAACTTTCCTTCTTCTACAAGCTGACAAATAGCAACTGCTGTAAAAATTTTGCATCCTGAAGCTATACCGTATCGTGTCCCACTCACATTCTCTATTATGTCTGCTCGGTTTGCAAGACCAAAGCTAGAACTCGCAAGCGTTGACTCTTTATTTTCAACTAAAATAGATCCAGAAAAGTTTATTTCTTTCCCAATTTGTTCTAACCTCGTCATTAGACTACTTATCACTTTTTTCATCTCCCTCGTTTGTATACTGCTCTAACCAATCATCGCTATTTTTTTGCAATAATGGTTTTTGTACCAATTCCATAAACGTTTCGGGGTTTATTAATTTTGTATAGTCATGTCCAAACCATTTTTCCACATTATCTCTTTTAACTAAATATGAACGACTAGAGAAGCGCATTTCTATTTCTTCCAGATTTTTTATTAACACAAAAGCAGCAGTCGTATTATAGATTACCGCTTTTTCTTCCTCTGAATTGCTAGGAATATCATAGTTTACAATTAACGTTAATTTATCAGAATCTATCGCGATACCTGTTTTATCATTTGATAGTGGAAGATTATTAAATAGATTACTCGTATTTGATGCATTTCCCAAGTAGTTATTTTCATATGCTAATAACTTCTCAAACTTATTTGTAGCAATATTTAACTGACTAGTTTTATCTTCAACTAATTTCTTTTGATTATTATTTAATACATAAAAAATACCCATCAGCAACAATAAGACTACTACCACTACTAACCAAATGTTTTTTTGCATATACTCCCCTCCAACTTGTTTCATTTTTCGATACTCATACTAGAATAATAACTATTAATACACTACAATAAGTTTATTATAAGATAAAGCGGAGGGGTTAGAGACTATGAGTCAACTTAATAAAGATTTATATGATTTTATTATTGAAAATAAATCAAAAATAACAGACGAATGGCTCTCTAAACAGGTTTTGGAAGACCCCGAATATATTTCTTTATCCTCAGAAATGTATTTAAGAAGTGAAAATGGTGCATTAATCGAAGCAGTTGCCTCGATATATATTCAAGATAAGGAAGGATATCGGAATTATATTGAAAATCGCGCTGAGATTGTGGCTAAAAAGAGAGCTGTGGAATCTTTTCCACTTTATGAAAGTATTCGTTCATTTCGTAGAGTACGCAAAATAATGTGGAAATTCGTTCAGACTTTTATCGAACAAAATGATAATACAGTCACTATTAAAGAAGTAAGTTTGTGGTCAGATAATATGAATTCAGCTTTTGACTACATTATTGAAAGCTTTGCTCAGTACCATCACGACCATACAAAACAAATACTTATGAGTCAGCAAGCACTAATCACGGAGCTTAGCAGTCCCGTAATTCCTGTAAAAGAAGGTATAGGTGTATTGCCACTCGTTGGCGATATTGACTTCCAAAGAGCAAAAGTAATATTAGAATCAACTTTGGAACAATGTACTAACAAAAAATTAACTAAAATTTTCATAGATTTATCAGCTGTTCCAATCCTCGATAAAATTGTTGCACAACAGCTATACCAATTATTGACTGCGTTAAAATTAATAGGAGTAGAACCAATTTTTTCAGGAATTCGCCCAGAATTAGCACAGATTGCTATCTCGCTTGGAATTGACTTCACGAATGTACAAACGTACTCTTCTTTATCACGTGCATTAGAAGTTCATACAAAATGATTGATAGCGCCCTTTAAGTAAATCTTGTCTTCACTAATTCCTGAGTGCTTTAGACAAAACATTGGTTCATTATTACCTTTAGAGTAATGACTCGTGCTGCGGATGTTTGTCCGTCTCCCTCTTTGAAAGCGACTGAAAATCTGTCGCTTTTCTTATATTATTTCAGTTTTTCCTTCATTCGAAACAATAATTCTGGTTCCTTCCACGAGTTCTATTTCTAAAGGAGAGGTTTCACTCATTCTTTTCGAAAAATACCATCTTCTATGGGGAGGGACTAATAAAATATACGTATCTTTACTTCCTAAAAAGTTAAGTTCATTCGGCTCAATGTCTACATGTCCTGAGATAGGAATACCAATACTTTGGAGTTGTTCCCCTACTTCTTCTACAAAAGGAGTTGTAATGCTTACCTCACTTAAACTTAACAGCGACTCCACACTGAAACCACTCCATTTATCCACATTACGTCTAGCAATGAACTCAATCACATTTCCTGCAGGATCTTCAAAGTAGAAAGCATCTGCTTCAAAACGTGAATAATAAATCTCATCCACAGCATCTTCTCTGTTTAATGTCACTCTTTCGATGGCCCAATGTTTCGCAAGAGTGAATTGATTTCCTGGAATATTAATAGCAAAATGATACAAAGTGGGTTGTTCTGACTCCCGAAAAGTAAGCGTTGACGAGCCTATAGATATAGTAAAATGCGCATTGCTTGTTTCTAAAATACGAAGCCCTAGTACATTACCGTAAAACCCTTTTAGATACTTTAACTTATTCGTATATATTATTACTGACTTAAACATATTCTCACCCCTTTATTTGACATTAATTAATTCAAATCGTTCGCAAACAAGCAGCATATCCTCTGAAAACTCTAAATCTATTTCTATTAATGCCTTCGTAAAAAATTGTACATGCACACTTTTCCAGTAATTGTACGAACGATCTCCTTCTCCTTCATCATATGCGAATGCTTCTGATACTTTGTTTAAAGGACAAATCGTTACTTCTGTAGTTCTTATAATACATAGAGGTTCGTCGCTGCTATTTAACACAATACTATAGTCATCTACTTTTGGAAGGGGTTCTCTCTCTATTTCATAAAAGATATGACCAGAACATGTCGCAGTTTTCACTCCGTCCATAACTAATTTAGCCAATTCATCTGCGTTTCCTCCAAATTGCCATGCACTAACAGACGTCGGTTTTTCTTTACTGTTCCAGAATGCATCCCAATAATTCTGTGCCTGGGTATTCATTTCTGACACCTCAATTCTTGAGTAATGTTTAATAACAGTATAGAAAAGAATCGCATGAATTACTAATAACAAAAAGAGAAACACTTAAAAATAAATGCGGTCTTCTTTTTATGGTGATATATTTTATTAAAGGAGTGATTTCACATGACAACCAAACTTTATTATAAAGATCCATACATTAAAACATTCTCCGCAAGTATTACTAGACAAGAGCAGGATTATGTAGTGCTTTCCGAAACTGCGTTTTATCCAATTGGTGGAGGGCAACCGCATGATAGCGGAATATTAAATGGCATTGAAGTCACGAATGTAGAAATAATAGACGGGGAGATTAGACATTACTTAGCGACAAGTCTACTTCCAAATACTAAGTATGTAGATGGTGTAATTGATTGGAAAAGACGGTTTGATCATATGCAACAACATGCAGGTCAACATATTTTGTCAGCTGCTTTTGATAACTTATTTGGCTATAAAACAGTTAGCTTTCATTTAGGAAAAGAAAGCTCCACGATTGATTTAGATCTAAGTGAAATTTCCGAACAACAGTTATCTGAGGTGGAAGCACTTGCAAATGAAATAATTTTAGAACATCGTCCTATTGTAACCAAGTGGGTCTCAGAAGAAGAGCTTACTCAATACGAGCTTCGCAAGCCTACTAAAGTGAAGGAAGATATTCGACTTGTCATTATACCTGACTTTGATTACAATGCATGCGGCGGAACACATCCAATAGATACGGGCCAAGTTGGACTTATCAAAATCTTGCAGTTTGAGAAACAAAAACGAAATATTCGAGTGGAATTCGTTTGTGGAGAAAGAGTCCTTAAGCACTTACAACGTAAACATAGTATTCTTACAAATTTAATAAGCAGCTTAAGTTCACCTGAAGAAAAACTGGAGGATGCTGTACGTGCTTTATTGCTTAATGATAAAATGCAAGAAAAACAAATAACAAGCTTAAATGGGCTGCTTTTACAATATGAATCAAAAGAACTTATTAGAAATACAGAAGGAACAATCATCGCGTCTACTTTTGAAAATCGTACCATCCAAGAACTCCAAAAACTTGCAAAGCTAATTTCTGCAGAATCAATAGAGACAGTTTGTATTTTAGTATCAGAAAATGATAATCGCATACAAATAGTCGCAGCTAAAGGAAGTGCGGTGGAGCAAAACATGAAAGAACTGCTCGGAAATGTACTTCCTCTTATCAATGGAAAAGGCGGTGGAAACGATACAATTGCTCAAGGCGGTGGAGAAAATATTATTTCTAGTGAGCAATTATTAAAGGAAACACTAGCATCTCTCTCTCTTTAAAACCGTTCCATTTTAATCCCTTTCACATATAATATGTTGACTATGCTGTGAAAGGAGGATTTATTACAATGAATCAATACCCATTTTTTCAAAATCCGCAAGGTCAAGGTCAACCATTTGGAAACCAATTTCCCTCTGGTCAAATGATGTCTCCTGATCAGATGATGTCTCCTGATCAGATGATGTCCCCTGGGCAGATGATGTCCCCTGGGCAGATGATGTCCCCTGGGCAGATGATGTCCCCTGGGCAGATGATGTCCCCTGGGCAGATGATGCCTCCTGGGCAGATGATGCCTCCTGGGCAGATGATGCCTCCTGGGCAGATGATGCCTCCTAGTCAGATGATGCCTCCTAGTCAGATGATGCCTCCTAGTCAGATGATGCCTCCTAGTCAGACGATGCCTCCTGGGCAGATGATGCCTCCTAGTCAGACGATGCCTCCAGTTGAGCAACTTCCGACTAGATTACCAGGTCAACAGCCAGTACCATCGACTCGCCCTAGTTTCCCCTCATCAAGTCTGCAAAATCCTGAAGGGAATGCACCAACTAGTCCACCACCAACCTTTGTTCCTCAGCAACAATCAGTAGGGACTTTCGCTGTTGATCCCGGTTCAATAAGGGGCTGCTTATTCCATAATACTTACATCTGGCTTAGAAATGGAAGTGCTTTTTGGTTTTTCCCAACATTTGTTGGTAGACGGTCTGTAGCTGGATTTAGATGGACTGGACGTATGTGGACATTTTACGGTACAGATTTAAATAGGATTTCATCTTTTCAATGTTTCTAAAACTACCGCGTACTATTATTTTAGTACGCTTTTTTTATGAACGTTTTGGGTAAGCTCGAAATGATGTTTTTAATGAAGAGTATGAACCAGAAAGTGCACTATAGTATCTTACCTTATAACAACCGTTCCATATTAATCCTCCTCACATATACTAGGTTGAATATATAGTGAAAGGAGGATAGTTTTATGAACGACCAATTCCCGTATTTTCAAGGTCAACAAGGATATCCATCTGGAAGTATGATGCCAACATACGGTCAATATCCGGGGCAGTATCCAGGACAATTCCCAGCGCAGTATCCAAGTCAAAATCCTGGGCAATTACCTGGGCAGTATCCAAGCCAATATCCTGGGCAAATCCCTGGACAGTATCCAAGCCAATATCCCGGACAAATCCCTGGCCAACAACAGCTGCCACAGGAATCAGAGCACCCATCTCTGCCTAGTTTCCCACCGATTGATTCGCCTGAATCACAAAGAGAAGCACCTACTAGTCCCCCACCTTCTTTTGTCCCACAAAAACAAAATGTTGGAGCTTATGCAGTAGATTCAGGTTCTATCCGTGGCTGTTTACACCACAATACTTATGTATGGCTGACAAATGGCAGTGCTTTTTGGCTTTACCCAACTTTTGTTGGTAGAAACTCAATTTCTGGATTCAGATGGAATGGCCATACGTGGACATATTATGGAACAGATTTAAATAGAATTTCTTCTTTTCAATGCTACTAATAATAACTTCGGACTGCGTACTTGTTTAATTAGTACGCATTTTTTATGGACGATTTCTATAAGCACGTAGAGATGTCTTTAACGAAGAATATGAACCAATAGCTGCACCGCTATAAAAAAAACCCATAAATATACCTGCCAGTAAGTTATTGGGATGGCTTATAAATATAGAAATAAGTAGACCAATTATTGTAGCAATTGTGGGTACATATTGTGGTCGTATGGGTAATAATATCTTCATAATTTCTGTGATTATGATAACAACTGGCACAGCCCATAGCGAGTCCCATACATTCGTATGGATAATAGGAAACTCTGTCATTACTTCTACTCCTTTAAAAAATTTTATCTGTTGTTAGTTAGTTTGTGTAAGAATCTGTGACTCATACAGAAGAATTAGATAGTCTTTACAAATATCATGAATAGGAGTAAAATAATTTAGCTAGGTAAATAAATTCAAAATTAATCCGATAGGGAGTCACTCATACTATGAATCCACTTTTTCATGAACTTTTTCAAAAGACACGATTTTTAACAAATGAAATAAATCAATATTTAAAAAAACATGATTTATACGCTTCACAATGGACAGTATTGTACTGTATTCAAAAACATAAACAAATGTCTTTAACACAGATTTGGAAATACTTAAATGTTGAAGCTCCCACGATTACTCGTACAGTTTATCGCCTAGTAGAGCTTGGATGGATAGATATTCATCCTGGTAAAGATCGTCGAGAGAAAATCGTACAGTTATCAGAAAAAGCTTTACAAGACTTCCCTAAAATTAAGGCTTCTATTCTTGAATTTGAAGATAGAATCGCATCTAATCTGACAAGTGAAGAGGAGACTCTTTTGATCGATTTATTACAAAAAATTAAATAAACAAGGTGGCTTAACGTTTTGAAGAAAAAAGATCCAATATGGACTAAAGCATTTATTAGTTTATTTGCAACCAACTTTTCTATTTTTATTATTTTTTACGGTTTAGTATCTGCACTTCCCCTATACGCTAAGGATGCCTTATCACGTTCGGATGAAGATGCAGGTTTATTAATGACAATCTTTTTAATATCCGCTATTATTGTTCGACCTTTCTCCGGAAAACTTCTAGATCTTGTAGGAAAACGCAAAATGCTTTGGACTACACTTTTCCTGTATTTAATATGTACAGGGCTTTATTATTTTATTGAACCTTTTAATGCGTTATTAGTATTACGATTTGTACAAGGTATTTTCTTTAGCATTGCAACGACCGCAAGCGGATCATTGGCAGCAGATAATATTCCAATATCACGTCGTGGTGCTGGACTAGGATATTTTACTATGTCCACAAATTTAGCGGTTGTTATAGGTCCATTTATTGCGTTAACTTTAATACAGGTTTTCTCTTATGACGTTTTATTTCTATCATTAACTGCTTTACTAATCCTCGGTGCGAGCTCCGCTTTAATGATCCCTGCAGATAAAGGACAAGCTAAACAGCTTCCAAAAACAAAATTAACTTGGAATGATCTTTTTGAAAAGAAAGCTCTACCAGTAGCGCTAAACGCTAGCTTGGTTGCTTTTGCGTATGCTAGTGTCCTATCTTATTTGTCTATATATTCGCAAGAAAGAGGAGTACTGCACTTAACAAGTAGTTTCTTTGCTGTATTCGCCGCTGTTATGCTTTTAACCAGACCATTTACAGGTCGTATTTTTGATGAAAAGGGTCCTAAATACATTATAATTCCAGGACTGTTTTCATTTATATTAGGACTTGTATTACTTGCATTTATGAACTCACCATTCCTATTCTTACTAGCTGGTGCATTTATCGGTCTTGGATACGGTGCTGTTGTACCCAGCTTTCAAACACTTGCAATCCAATCGACAAAGAATGAGAGAAGTGGCTATGCTACGGCTACCTTCTTCACATTGTTCGATACAGGGCTAGCAATAGGATCTTATGTACTTGGATTAATAGCTAGTAAGCTCGGATATCAAAATTTATATTTATTTTCCACTATATTCCTCGTCATTGCTGTTGCAATATTTATAGCAAGAGAGAAGAAAATGGGCCGTTTAACTTAATTGTTGAACGGTTTATCTTTTCCAATTTAATTGTCCATGTATGTATATTACTCCTGTATTTGGAAAGACTTGAATGGACATAAATTTTGGGAGGGAATTAAATGAAAAAGCAATACATGTTTATTTTACTTGCTACAATGGTCGTACTCGGAGGATGTAATTTCTCATCCGCAGATGCCGACTTAAATGAAAAAGTGGAAGTTGCATTAATAAACACTGAAGGAAAAGAAGTCGGACATGCAACGCTTACTGAACACCCTAAAGGGGTACATATCCTTTTAAAAGCAGAAGGATTAGAACCAGGAGTAAAAGCTATACACTTCCATGAAACAGCTATATGTGAAAAACCAGAATTCACTACTGCAGGAGCACATTTTAACCCAACTCATAAAGAGCACGGTTTTGAAAATCCGAAAGGCTATCACTTAGGGGATTTGCCTAACATAGAGATTGGTGAAGATGGTAAAGTAGAATTAGAGACAGTTTCACCAGCAGTGGTTTTAGCTGCAGGGAAAAGTAATTCACTTTTAGACGCAGATGGTAGTGCTATTATTATCCATGAAAATGCAGATGATTATAAAACAGATCCCTCTGGCAATTCAGGAAAACGAATTGTTTGTGGGGAAATTAAAAAGTAAGCTGGACGGTGAGTGTGATGAGAAAAGTAGGTTGGTTTTTACTTTTTGTTTTAGCCATTTTCTTCTCTAGACCATATTGGGAAGAGTATGCCGAGGACTATGTAGATCTTTCCTTTTTAACACCCGTGGATGAGTGGATTGATTCTTTAGGGGTCGGTCAATATTTGAATGAAGCAAAAACATATTTGATGGAAATAAAAAGTGAACCAGCAACTACAATTTCTTCTGATCAAGAACTTCCTACAGGTAGCGGAATAGAACTAGAACAAGTAACGCTTGGTATGAAAAAAAGCGAGATTGAGAAAATACACGGTAATGCAAAAAGAGTTAGCTTAAATGAATATAATCTAGTATGGCATACGTATCATGAAAATTATCAAAACTTCATGATGGTATCTTATGATATAAACAATAAGGTAAATGGGATGTTTACCAATCAACCATCTCAATCGTCTTTTCTAGGGATGCCTATGAATAGTACTAGAGATGAAGTACACTCGGTACTTGGTGATCCTCTCACTAAACTGAGGAAAGGTAATATCGTCTATATTCTACCAGATTCAGGGGAATATGATTTATATCTAATCGATCAGAGTTATGTAACTTTTTTTTATGATTTACATGAAAATAATACGATTACAGCTATACAAATAATCGCAAAATCGGTGGAGAACAATCAGCCCTCTACATTCGGGAAACCAACTGAAGAATTGAAAAAAGGATTTGAATTTCAGCTTTTCGATTTAACAAATGCTGCACGCGCAATCCGTGGTCTATCTATTCTTTCCTATGATCAAAGCGTGAGTAATACAGCTAGAAAACATAGTGAAGATATGGCGATTCACAATTATTTTAGTCACGAAAATCTAGAAGGTAAATCTCCATTTGATAGGATGGAAGAGGATGGTTTACTATTTACCTATGCTGGTGAAAACTTAGCTTATGGACAAGCAAGTAGTATCTTTGCTCATGAAGGTTTAATGAATTCAATTGGTCATCGTAAAAATATTTTAAGTGCTGATTTTCATAATTTAGGAGTAGGCACTGCTTTTAATGTAGAATCTACTCCATATTATACAGAGAATTTTTACTCGAAATAAGAAAAGCCCAAGCGGCCTTTTGTGCATCTTATCTTCACTATTTCCTGAGTGCTTTGGAAAATACATTAAATACACTATTATTGGAATTTTTGTGGATCGTGAAGTGACTGCGTCACTTCACGATCCATTTTTAGGTAATCTTATGGCGGGTGTTTGTTCGTCGCCCTCTTGAAATCTGTAAAGACATAATGCTTAAGGTTTTAATAATTAGAGATATAAACCTGTCCTATACATTTAAAAGCATCCGAAGATTCAATTTCGGATGCTCTGTACTTTTTTAAATATGGACACTGACTATCTTTTATAGTTCCACAGTCCCTTTATTTAAAGTGTTTTAATGCTTCGCGTTTACTTAAAGCCGCAAGTTGAGTATTTTCTACAAATTCGCGAACGATTTCTGGATTTGTTTTTGCATATTCTCTTAGTACCCAGCCTATTGCTTTTTGAATGAAAAATTCTTTAGAGGACCTGTGACGTTCAATCGTTGCAAATAATAACTCTTCATTCGTAGCAGTTTTATATTTTAATTGATGCAAAATAGAAGCACGGTTTGTCCACATATTCGAAGACTTTGCCCATTCCACCATAATAGCTTCCCCTTCTACTCTATTAGCTTTCACAATATCTCCAACTGTTTTAGGAGCAATCGAATCTACACTATCCCACCATGACTTACTTTCAATTAGCCTTTG
Organism: Psychrobacillus sp. NPDC058041; assembly: GCF_042885655.1. Classification (NCBI taxonomy): domain Bacteria; kingdom Bacillati; phylum Bacillota; class Bacilli; order Caryophanales; family Bacillaceae; genus Psychrobacillus; species Psychrobacillus sp. NPDC058041. The sequence continues at coordinate 123,600 of NZ_JBHVRO010000007.1, read as the reverse complement.
GCAAAAAGATAGATCTTTTACAGTTAACTTCTTTTTGTACTTACTTAATAATTCGATTGCTACATAATGATATTCTCGCTCTTCTAATTGAAAAAGTGCCCATACTTCATCATGTAATAAATCCAATGAAGGAACCTCATTTTCTTTAATAAGTGCACTAAAAATCATTCTTCGTTCCGGGGTTTTGATCCCTAAAAAAGGGAAATTGTTTTTCATGTATTTTGCCATTGGTATTGCATTTTCTTCATTTTTATGCGGCTCCATATAGCTTTTAACCAGTTTCGTTGACCACTTATGCTTCATAATAAATCCTCATTTCAAATGAAATCCTTTACTAGATAAGAATTCTGCTATATGTGGACGTCTTGGCTTCTCAAGAAAATCAGCCATTGACTTAGTCCAATTTGCAACTTTTTGGTTAGATCCTCTGCTAAGATAATAATCTTCCATTGTTTGATCGTATTCCTTTAAGAGTACTTCGTATTTCGAGCTACCATATGTATTTTCATGAAGTATTGCTGTAACAGGAAGCCGAGGTTTCACTTCATTTTGTTGGTCAGGTATTCCTAATGTGACCGCAAATAATGGGAAAACCCCTTCTGGCAAATCAAATAAATGACTGATTTCAGCAGGTTTATTTCGTACCCCACCTATATAGCAAATTCCATACCCTTTAGATTCTGCAGCGATTACTAAATTTTGTGCAAATAAAGCGACATCCACTGTACCTACTAAAACATTTTCAGTCGTATCAATAATAATATCCGTATCATGCAATTTACCTGCTGCTTGAAGACGATGAAAATCTGCACATAATAAAAACGCCGCTCCCGCAGTTTCAAATTGCTTTGGGTTGCTAGATAATCTACCTAACTCTTCTTTTTTCTTATCATCTGTTACCCAGATAACGCTATATGCTTGAACAAAATGAGAGCTTGCGGCATGTTGAGCGGTTTCTATTAGCTCTGAAACTTCCTCTCTAGACAATGTATAATCTTTATATTTTCGAACGGAAGCATGATTGCGTAATAATTTTTCTACCATATGGTCTAACCTCTTTTCTTCATTTTTCTTATGTATAGTATAGCTGAATCTTGCGAAAGGAGAAAAACTAAAAGCGAATTAGATTGCCACTAACGACTCTCTAATTCGCTTTTATTTAATTTTGTATCTGCTTATTTTCTTCTGCAGTGAAAGCTCGGGATCGTGTTAAAAAGCGTTTTCCTTCGACTCCTTCAAGAGAGAACATTCCCCCTCTACCATCCACTACATCGATTATTAGTTGTGTATGCTTCCAATAATCGTACTGATTTTTATGCATATAAAACTGTGTATCTCCAATACTTCCTAACAATACATCTTGATCTCCTAAAATCAAATCACCATCCGGATAACACATGGGGGAAGAGCCATCACAACAGCCTCCCGATTGATGAAACATTAGCCGACCATGCTTATTTTTCAATAATTCAATGAGTTCCAGTGCAGCGTCTGTAGCGACTACTCGTTCAACCACCTACACTCACCCTTTCATCTAAATATTAGAAGACCTTGTATATTCCTTATCAAAAGAACCCAAGTTTGTTTTCGTTATAGCTAACAAGAAGATTTTTAGTTTGTTGGTAATGGCTTAACATCATTAAATGATTTTCACGACCGATACCAGACATTTTATAACCACCGAATGCAGCATGAGCTGGGTATTGATGGTAGCAGTTTGTCCAAACACGTCCCGCTTGAATTCCACGTCCAAAACGGTACGCTGTGTTCATATTACGTGTCCATATACCAGACCCTAATCCGTATAATGTATCATTTGCAATTTCCAGTGCTTCTTCTTTTGTTTTAAAAGTCGTCACTGACACTACCGGTCCGAAGATTTCCTCTTGGAAAATTCTCATATTGTTAGTACCTTTAAATACAGTTGGTTTAATGTAATATCCTTCAGCAAATTCTCCATCAAGCATATTACGTTCTCCACCTATTAAGCACTCCGCACCTTCTTGCTTTCCAATATCTAAGTAAGACATGATTTTTTCCATTTGTTCAGTTGATGCCTGTGCACCCATCATCGTATTTGGGTCTAACGGGTTTCCAGTTTTAATCGATTCCACACGCGCTAATACTCGTTCGATGAATCTATCATAAATTGATTCTTGAATAAGCACGCGAGATGGACACGTACATACTTCTCCTTGGTTTAAAGCAAACAGAACGAATCCTTCTACTGCCTTATCTAAAAATGCATCATCTTCGTCCATTATATCTTCGAAGAAAATATTTGGTGATTTTCCTCCAAGCTCTAATGTTACTGGAATTAAGTTTTGAGAAGCATATTGCATGATTAAGCGGCCAGTTGTTGTTTCACCCGTAAATGCTATTTTACTAATCCGTGAACTCGAAGCGAGTGGTTTTCCTGCTTCTAAGCCAAAACCATTTACAATGTTCACAACACCAGGAGGTAATAAATCCCCTATAAGTTCAATAAGTACTAAAATAGATGCAGGAGTTTGTTCTGCAGGTTTTAATACAACACAATTCCCTGCCGCAAGAGCTGGAGCTAGTTTCCATACTGCCATTAATATTGGGAAGTTCCATGGAATAATTTGTCCAACTACGCCAAGCGGCTCATGAAAGTGATATGCAACTGTATCATTATCAATTTGACTTAATCCGCCTTCTTGTGCACGAATAGCTCCTGCGAAATAGCGAAAATGATCAATTGCTAACGGTAAATCAGCGTTTAATGTTTCACGAACTGCTTTTCCATTATCCCATGTTTCTGCTACTGCAAGCATTTCTAGATTTTCTTCTATACGATTTGCAATTTTATTTAATATATTTGAGCGTTCCGCCACGGAGGTTTTGCCCCATCCATCTTTAGCTGCATGTGCTGCATCTATAGCAAGTTCAATATCTTCTGCAGTTGAACGTGCAACTTCTGTAAATACTTTGCCTGTTATTGGTGTTACGTTTTCAAAGTATTGTCCTTTTACCGGGGGTGTCCACTCGCCATTAATGTAGTTTTCATACTTGTCCTTAAATGAAACCTTCGAGCCTTCTGTATTCGGAAACGCATAAACCATTCTGTAATTCCTCCCCTTAATATCTTTTTTCGCGCATTTCACATATTATGCAAACACATAATTATGTATGCGCTTTCAAAACTACTTAAATAAAAATAGTCTAATATACATTTTGACAGATTAGATATAATATTTCAATTATTTTAATTATTCTTTTAACTAGGAAATCGTAAGCGCACTTTAGGTGCATCTTGTCTACATTATTTCCAGAATGCTTTGGACTAAACATTGGCTACACTACTACCGTTAGAGTAATGGATCGTGAACTGACTGCGTCACTTCACGATCCATTTTTTCGGTAATCTTGTGGCGAATGTTTGTCCGTTGCCCTCTTGAATTATTTGAAGTCAAGGTGCTTATGGTTTGGATAATGAGAGATAAAATGCTTTCCTATTCTTTTAAAAGCGGACAAAGATACAATTTCGTTCGCTACTTCGCTACTTTATTAATCGATACTACCTATTTTTCTCTAAATTTATATACTTTCTTATGCTTCAAAAAAACTCAAGCGTATATATTATACACTCGAGCCATTTTTAAAAAACTTATTTACTTGTCTCTCTCCTTACTATAGGAGCTACTTCCGTTGCAAGTAGTTCAATTCCTTTTGCAACCTCCGTAAATGATTGACCGCCAATATCTATTTGTGCGATAAATCGTTGATGTCCAAATAATTCATATTGATAAAGAATCTTTTCAATGATTTGTTGTGGACTACCAACAAATAGCGCTGTTTCTAGGCTTGCCATATGCTCAAAATCTTGCCGAGTAATTCTTGTTGCCATTCCTCTTTGTTTATTTACATAAGACCAATAATTGGAATAGTATGGATAAAACTCATCTTTTGCTTGCTGTGTTTCTTTCGCAATATATGTGTGTCCAGTTACGCCAACTTGTAAACTAGCTCGAGAGTGACCAGCATCTGCTCCAGCTTGTAGATACAAGTCTACAAGAGGTTTAAAATGCATCGGATCTCCCCCAAGTATAGCAAGTGCCAATCCTGTTCCAAGTCTACCTGCTCTAACTGCACTTTCTGGAGTTCCGCCTACACCAACCCAAATGGGAAGCTTTTCTTGAACTGGTCTAGGAGAAATCATAGCATTTGTAAGATTAGAACGAAAATTACCTTGCCATGTTACTATCTCTTCTCTATTTAATTGTTGGAGCAATTTAATATTTTCTTCAAATAAAGCATCGTAGTCTTGCAAGTCATATCCAAAAAGCGGAAAAGACTCCACAAATGCGCCACGTCCTGCTATAATTTCAGCTCTACCATTCGATATTTGATCTAGTGTAGCGAAATCTTCAAATAAGCGAACCGGATCCAACGTACTTATTACGGATGTTGCACTTGTTAATTTAATACGCTTTGTTACTTGCGCAATTGCAGAGAGCACAACCGCCGGGGAAGATATACTGTAATCTAAACGATGATGTTCCCCAACACCGAAAATATCAAATCCCGCCTCATCCGCCAGCTTCCCTAGTTCTATTACCTCTCTTAAACGCTGGGAAGAACTTATTGTTTCTCCAGTTAGCGGATTTGGCCCAATATCTCCAAAAGTATAAATACCGATTTCCATCATTTAAACCTCTTCTGATACGACTGTAAATCGCTCGTTTTCATGCTGAGGATTTTCAATTTCATCCACTACTGCAATTGCGTAATCAGCATAGCTCACATAGCTATTCCCTTTTGCATTTACAATAAGATTATCTTTTCCTCTTTTATAAGAACCAGTTCTTTTACCTTCTGGGTTAAAGAATGCTGCTGGACTTACAAATGTCCATTTGATTCCTTCGCTTTGTTGTAAATCTTCTAAGTTTTTACCTTGATTAGTTGCTGTAGCTAGATATTCTTTTGGGAAATCAGGTGTATCCATTACTTTAATTGTTTTTGCTTCATCTACAAATAAGCTTCCTGCTCCGCCAACTACAACTAGTTTTGTATTAGGTGCATTCTTTATAGCATTGATTAATGATCTTCCAGCTTCCACATGTAAATGTTCTTGCCCGGGAGGGGCACTAATCGCATTAACTACTACATCAAATTGGTTTAAATCTTCCCCTTTTATATTAAAGACGTCTTTTTCTACTACAGATGCATTCTCATCTTCTACTCTTGTAGCATTTCTTACGATTGCAGTTACTTCATGTCCTCTATCAGTTGCCTCTTTATAAATTAAACTTCCTGCTTTTCCAGTTGCTCCAATTACACCTATTTTCATGTATTTTCCCTCCGATAAATTAATATTAGTCGTAACCAATACAGTTACAACTATATCAAAAAAATTGAATATACTTATCCAATTTTTTGATTTAAAACTTGAACTAGTTCTTCCATCGTAATTTCTTTTAATACTGCCTCCATAGCTTCTTGAGCACGGAACAAAATTAATTCCAACACACCTTGAATATTGGCACCAACAGGACAATCTGGATTTGGATTTTCATGCATTTGAAAAAGCTCGCCAGTCTCCACTACCTCCACAGCTTGGTACACATCTAATAAAGTTAGTTCTTGTAACGGCTTTTGTAGGGTCGCACCACCAAGTCCACGACGAATATCTATAATCCCCGCTTTTTTTAGTTTACCCATAACCCTTCGAATTACTACAGGATTTGTATTCACACTTTCTGCAATCCACTCGGATGTACAAACGACACTTCGATCTAAAGTAATAAGAGATAGTATATGAACCGCCACTGTAAATCTACTACTGATTTTCATGTCTTCCACCTTCCGATGTAACCATCATAATTACATCAATAATTTTTGTCAATAAAAAAGCGCTGCATATAATGCAACACTTTCCATCTTATTTTTTAAAACGGCTTCGCAAAAATCCTATTACTCCAGGTAAAATAGAAATAAAGATAATTAGTAATAAAACTGTTGAGAAGTTATCTTTAATTATAGGGATACCTCCAAAGAAATAACCAAGTACTGTACCTAAAGTTACCCATAATGCTGCTCCAACCACATTATAAATTATAAAATAACGGTAATGCATCTGACTTGCTCCTGCAATAAACGGGGCAAAGGTGCGAATAAACGGCATAAATCGAGCTATGACAATCGTTTTTCCGCCATGTTTATCGAAAAACTGTTGGGCCTTAAACATCTTCTCTTGATTAATCCACTTTCCAAGAAAACTTTTAGGTGGAATAGAGGTCCCGACTTTTTTCCCGATTTGATAGTTCATCGTATCGCCAAGTACTGCTGCTACAAAAAAGACAATCCACAACAATGCAATGTGAAACGATCCAACTGCTGCAAATGCTCCACTTGCAAATAATAGAGAATCTCCCGGTAAAAAAGGAAAAACGACAACACCTGTCTCAATAAATACAATCAAAAATAAAATTGCATAGGACCATCCACCGAAATTTTGGATAATATCTACTAAATGCTTGTCTATATGCAAAATAAAACTAATTAACCCTTGAATAATTTCCATTTGGATTCTCTCTTTCGCAATATAATTCTTACTCATTATACCATAATATATTTATTTCAATATTATTTTACTTAACGGAGGCTTTATCCTTTAATTATATTGAAATGTTCTTTAAAATATAGAATATAAGTAATTTTTTAGAAAGAGGTTGATAACATTGGGTGACATAACAAATGGTATATGCTCGGAAGTTAAAACAGTTAAAGTCCCACATAAGAGTGCTCCCAAAAAAGTCTTGTTAGCTAGAACTATTATGATTGCCGTTGGTGCAATATTGATGGCAGTTGGATTAGAGCTATTTTTAGTTCCTAATCGAATATTAGACGGCGGAGTCGTGGGTGTATCCATCATACTTTCTCATCTTACAGGCTTTCGTTTAGGAGTTTTCATATTTATCTTGAACATCCCTTTCTTTTTCCTCGGTTATAAGCAAATAGGAAAAACCTTCGCATTATCTACACTATTTGGTATTACTGTATTATCCATTTTCACGTCGTTATTACATAAAGTCGAACCAGTAACTACAGATTTATTACTTTCCACTGTTTTTGGAGGTATTGTATTAGGAATAGGGGTTGGTCTTGTAATACGAAATGGGGGTTCACTCGATGGATCCGAGATTCTAGCAATCTTATTCAATAAAGCTCTCCCGTTCTCTGTTGGAGAAATCATTATGATTATAAACTTAGTTATTTTCTCTGTCGCTGGATTTGTCTTTACATGGGAACAAGCGATGTATTCATTTTTAGCGTACTTCATTGCATTCAAAACAATTGATATTGTTATTCAGGGCCTTGATGAATCCAAATCTGTTTATATAATAAGTGATTATATAGAAGATATTGGAGACACAATTATGGATCGTCTAGGACGTGGTGTTACGTATTTGCATGGTGAAGGTGCATTTACTGGAGACAATAAAAAAGTGATTTTCACCGTCATAACGCGATTGGAAGAAGCTAAGCTCAAATCGATCGTAGAAGAGATTGATGATCATGCCTTTCTAGCTGTTGGAAACATAGCTGAGGTTCGTGGTGGAAGATTTAAGAAAAAAGATATTCATTAAGAAAAGTCCAAGACGCTCATTAAGTGCATCTTGCCTTTACCTATAGATTAAACATTTGCTCCTGCGGTTACTCGTTGCAAATAATATTGGCTACACTATTACCGTGGAATGTCATAAGTAGCATGAACGGACTGCGTCACTTCATGCTACTGTATTCGGTAATCTTATTCTGGATGTTTGTCCGTTGTTATCTTGAAATTTGCATACACATGTTTGGATAATGAGAGATACGATCCTGTTCTACTCATTTAAAAGCAGACGAAGATTCAATTTCGTACGCAAAGCATTTTTCAGCATTACCGATTCAAGCAATCTTGAGAATAAATATTCTTAACTGTCAGCTGATCGAAAAATTGGAGAGGGGTGTTCCTTAATGACAAATAGTAGTATGAATCCTAAAGTTGATGAATTTTTAGCTAAATCCAAAAAGTGGAAGGAAGAATATGAGAAGTTAAGAAATATCGTTCTTGACTGCGAGTTGATCGAAGAGTTTAAGTGGATGCATCCTTGTTACACGTTTGAGAAAAAAAACATAGTTTTAATACATGGATTTAAAGAATATTGTGCGCTTTTGTTTAACAAAGGTGCCTTGTTACGGGATACCCACGGGATTCTAATCCAACAAACGGAGAATGTACAGGCGGCGCGCCAGATTCGGTTCACCAATGTTCAAGAAATAGTTGAAATGGAATCCATCTTAAAAGCATATATTTATGAAGCTATTGAAGTTGAAAAAGCCGGTTTGGAAGTCAACTTTAAAAAGAATACTGAATTCATAATTCCAGAAGAACTTCAAAATAAATTTGATGAAAACCCTTCCTTGAAAACTGCTTTTGAAGCATTGACGCCTGGAAGACAAAGAGCATACATTCTTCATTTTTCTCAGCCCAAACAATCCAAAACTCGACAGTCAAGGGTTGAAAAATATATCCAGCAAATTCTTGATGGAAAAGGATTAAATGATTAGAGAGCACTTATATACCTGATGATAGAAGAATAAAACTAATGCTATTATGCTAAAAAAATAATTATTCCTTATTGAATATTAATAGAAAAAAGACTATAGACAACTCGTTTTTTTCGAGTTTGTCTACAGTCTGAGACCATCAAATTGTGATGGTCTTTTTTATTTTTATATCAACTTTATTATCAGAGTATACCAAATTAAATACTTTCTTAGCTTTACACCGATGTTTCTACTTTTACTAGCATCGTCCCGTGTTCTGCTAAATTCGTATGGAATGAAAATGCCTTCTCCAATACATGAGGAGTTTGTCCACCTCTTGTTAATGCTTCCTCATAGTAACGGTTTAATTGTTCTTTATACTTAGGGTGTGCACAGTTTTCAATTATTAGTTTTGCTCGTTCCCTAGGTGCTAGTCCACGTAAATCTGCATAACCTTGCTCCGTTACAACTACGTCAACGTCATGCTCCGTATGATCCACATGTGCTACGAACGGAACGATACTAGAGATGTTACCGCCCTTTGCAATTGATTTTGTAACGAAAATCGCTACTCGAGAATTACGGGCAAAGTCACCGGAACCACCAATACCATTCATCATTTTTGTTCCAGAGACATGTGTAGAGTTAACGTTTCCATAAATATCGAATTCTAAAGCAGTATTAATAGCGATTAATCCGAGACGACGTATAATCTCCGGGTGATTTGTAATTTCCTGTGGTCTTAATACAAGCTGATCACGATATTTTTCAAAGTTTCCATATACTTGCTTCATTTTATCACTTGAAAGCGTAATGGAGCATGCAGATGCAAAGTTTACTTTTCCAGCATCTATTAAATCAAACACAGAGTCTTGCAGTACTTCTGAATATACTTGTAAATTTTCAAACTCAGAATCGATCATTCCATGTAATACAGCATTAGCAACGGAACCTATACCAGATTGTATAGGCGCAAGTTTATTTGTAAATCTACCTGCCTTCACTTCTTCACGTAAAAATGCAATTAAATGCTTCGCAATTTCTTCCGTTTCAAAATCTGGAGGAACAATTGTGGAAGGGGAATCGATATGTTCTGTAAACACAATCCCTTTTATTTTTGTTGAATCGAAAGGAATACCGATTGTCCCTATTCGATCATCTACTTTCTTTAAAGGAATAGGCTCTCTTTTCCCTTGTTCTGCTGGTTCATATAAATCATGCAATCCTTCTAATAATTCAGAGTGCCCCATGTTTATTTCTACTATAATATTTTTTGCTTGTGATACAAATGTTAGAGAGTTACCAACAGATGTAGTTGGAATAATCATTCCATCCGCCGTAATTGAAACCGCTTCCACTATTGCGAAGTCAATTGCAGGTAATGCACCCGCTCGAATCATTTCTGATGTGTGTGATAAATGCTGATCTACAAATAAGTGTTTACCGGCATTAATATTATTTCTCATTGTAGCATCTGCTTGGAATGGCAAACGCTTATTTATGATACCTGCTTCTGATAGTAATTTATCTATATCGGAGCCTAAAGATGCTCCTGTAAAAATATTCACTTTAAAATCGTCTTTTTTCGCTCTTTCTACTAAAGCAAATGGAACCGCTTTCGCATCACCTGCACGTGTAAAACCACTTAACCCCAATGTCATTCCATCTTGAATCAATGATGCTGCTTCATCCGCACCAACAACTAGACTATGTAAACTATTATCCTTAATACGCTCAAGATTTTTTTCCATCACTTGAGATCCCCCTTGAATATAGCATTTAAATAATTTTATCGTGTTTTGTCACAATTTAGATAAAAATCGATTAATATAGGTTTTATGTGCTTGAAGCAGAAAAACTAATTACTAAAACAGCATTCTTTTTCAATTTAATAATATTCTTTATTTCCTTTGAAAAAACAGATGAAAAAAACGCTTGAATTACAAGGAGTTTACCCCTTATTCAAGCGTTTATATTTAAAATCCTAATAATTTTCGAAAATAACTAGAATACGATTGGCTTACAGATATTTTTTCTTCATTATCCATCGCTAGTACGAATGTAGAATGCGTATCTGGAAAAATTTCTTTAATACGATGTACATTAACAATAAAGGATCTATGGCATCGAATGAACATTTCTCTTGGAAGCCTGTATTCAAAGTCTTGCAAAGAACTAGTATGTGTACCAGAGAATGTTTTAGTAACGATATACGTTTTACGATCTCTAGCTTCAATATATAAAACATCCGAAAAAGGGATAGGTTTCCAACCGTCCTGCGTCTTAATTGTAACAACTGATTTACCTTCCGTGAAAGTGGGATATATAGCTAAAACACAGCCTTCCAATTTTTCTTTAAACTGAAATGGTACTGCCATGCCGTGATAAGGTACCCCAAAAACTTCCCTATCTATAAATTCGGAAACCTTTTGTTTACTGTGCAAAGCTTTATATGCTATTGTTCCTTCTTTTACAGAATCTCCTGGGGTAATCTTCAAATCAATTCTCTTACTTGGGCGATAATATATATATTCCTCCATATTAGAAACTGCAATAGAAATTTCTTCTGAAAATAATTCACCAATAACATCTAAGAGTGCAACAATGGATAGATCCTTCATCCCTCTACCTCCCTTTATTCGCAAATGACTATTTCACGAGAAAACTGCTGCTTTGTTGTTATACACCGATCTGTTATTTGTAAACCTACCTTCTCTAAACGCTCATCCATCGATTCAATTGTTACAATGACTACCTTTTTAGCAATTCTTCTAGCATGCTTTAGAATGGAAAATTGTTCTTCCCAAGATGCACTGGTATATAAATTGTACGGTAAATCAATAATAGCTACATCATATGTTTCCATGATGTCCTCTATTGCACTCTTTTTTACATCACCATTTAAACCAAAATAAGCAATGTTTTCTCTTGATCCTTCGCAAACTAGTGGATTAATGTCTCGACCAACGATATGTATTCCCATCGATAGCGCTTCTACTAGTACCGTTCCTATTCCACAACAAGGATCTATTGCTCTGACTCCCTTGGGATGTGGAACAGCGATATTTGCTACTGCCCGAGCAACACGCGTGCTTAAAGCTGTAGAATACTCTCTTGGTTTTTTCACATGATGAAACCATATTGGTTTACTCTTTGTATACATACCGAAATACCAGCGACCACCGTATGGAACTACTGCGTATAGCTGGTCTGGATTGTGTAAATCAAAGTCTCCTTGCATTTCACTACCGATTGCTCGTTCTATTTGAAGACGTTCGCTATTTTCGATTTTATCTTCGCCTTGGCGATCATTAATTTTTAGGAATATCACTTTATTCGTCTCTTCTTCCGAACCAAAAGCTGCAGCCTTTGCAATGATTTCTTCCACTGTATCACCATCTATTAAAACTTCTAATCGACCTTTCAAGAATGGACTTCTACTAGGATCTATTTCCACATGGCTTTTTATTATTTTTAACTCTGTGTCTTTCCCAAAAAAAGAGCGCATCTCTAAATGACATAAAGAACGTTCTGCATCATTGTATGCATATGTATAAATGAATGCCGGTTGTCGGCTAATGTTCGTCAATATATTCCCTCCAATAGTACTTCTATTATAACACGCGATTTGCTTCAAGCGAGATACATACAGAACTGTAATATGGAGTATCCTAAGAATTCTTATCAGAAAGGCTTTAAATTTGAAAACACTATATCCAAGAGTTATAATTGTCCTGCATTCAAGTATTTTATCGTTAAAATAGTTTTTAGGAGGAAGTATACATGACTAGATTAGAAGGTAAAGTAGCAATTATAACAGGTGCAGGTTCGGGTATGGGACGCGAAGAAGCAATTTTATTCGCAAAAGAGGGTGCAAAGGTTGTTGCAACAGACATTAATGAAGCAGCTGTTCAAGTAGTAGCGGAAGAAATTAAAGCAGCTGGCGGAGAAGCTATTTCAGTTTCTCATAATGTGACTTCTGAAGAAGATTGGAAGAAAGTTTATGAGCACACAATTAACACTTTCGGAAAATTAGATGTGCTTGTAAACAATGCGGGTATTAGTCAACGTGGTTCCATGGAAGATCTAACAATCGAGCAATGGGATACTATAATGAATATAAACGTTAAAAGTGTGTTCCTAGGAACTAAATTATCATTACCTCACTTCCGTGCTAACGGTGGAGGTTCTATCGTGAATATTTCTTCTATCGCTGGTTTAAAAGGTAGCTCAGGAGCTGGTGCTTACACTTCTTCTAAAGGAGCTGTTCGCATGTTAACGAAAGCATCAGCAGTTGACTATGGAAAAGATAATATCCGTGTAAACTCAGTTCACCCAGGATTTATTACAACTCCTATGAGTAAAGCTTATATGGAAGACGAGAAAATGAGTAAATGGTTCTTATCTCAAACTGCCCTTCCTCGTGTTGGAGAAGCTGTTGAAGTTGCAGAAGCAGTATTATTCTTAGCATCTGATGCTTCTTCTTATATTACCGGAGTAGAGCTTCCAGTTGATGGTGGAGTAACAGCGAAATAATTATATTAAGAAACCGATTCCTCAAAAAACGCTGATGTTTATCATTCAGCGTTTTTTCATTATGTTATTTAAAATTCTATAATAAATCTTAGAAGTTTTAATCACTTAGAAAATATATATTTTCCCATATCTTCTTTAATTAACTCACTTTGTTTGTTGAGGAATTGTTATTTTTCAGGCTGTCTAACAAAACATAACCAAATACAACTCCAGCTATTGATGTGAATGTTGTATTCCCTAACAGCAAATACGCTTTATGGAATAACAAATTTGTTCCGTAAAAAGCAAGAAGTGGTATCATCGCGATAAATAGAGATGGGATTCCAACTGTGATGGCCTTAATCCAATCAAATGACCATTGCTTTTTATCTTTAATTTCTATAATCAATTTAGGAAGTCGTAACAACAACCCAATAAAAATAGGAAAAATACTTGCAAATATTAAAAAAGGCATTAAATTAAATGTTATTGCCGATTTTTCCCTTAATCTCACTTGATAATTCATTCCTAGATAAAAAATAATTCCAATAACTACTGTGGAAAAGAAAATAAATAAAAATCTTTTCATTCTGACTCCTCCTCCAAACTTTTTTACTTATTTATACAATACAAAAATACCTCTTATTCAACCAATTGCAGATTAATTGAATTACAAAAACCTAACACTTTTCCAAATATTAATAATACATCTATAATTAATCTTACTACATTATTAATTAACTCCCTTTTAGGATTAGAATATTTCGCGATATAAATAAACAGTGCTGGTTCGTACTAAAATATTGTGATATTTAATACTTTGTACCAATCAACTGAATAGGTTATCCGAAAAGAGGATCGGTTTTTATTTTTTCTATTAACATGTTAAAACTTATGAAACAACTTCTTTATGAGAAATATCTCCTTCTAAAATAACTTTATATTCGTTTTCGTGTACTTCTACTACAGTAAGACTCGTATCATGAATATAAGGAGGATCCCACAGTTTCTCAATAGGAGAATTTTTAAAAATGGATATTAAGCATTTAATAACAACAGAGTGAGTAACAATTAAAACATTCCCCGAATCATGCTCACTATTAATACGGTTCAAGACCTCTCTAACCCTTTCGAGTGTATCGAAGAATGTTTCACCCCCTACTGGATTATAATTCTGTGGGGCATTCCAGAAAGAATTGAATTCTTCCGGATAATTTTCTTGTATATAAGATTGCGTTTCTCCTTCCCACACTCCCATATTTATTTCTCTTAAATTTGCGTCGTTTATAATAGGAATATTTCTATCACCAATAATTAGTTCCGCCGTCTTTTGTGTTCTAATACTAGGGCTTGAATAAACAGCATCAATTGAAGTTTTTTTAAGACTATTTCCTAAGTAAATAGCATTTTTAATTCCACTATCCGTCAACTCTGAATCTTGCCATCCTTGCATCTTCTTCTGTATATTCCACTCTGTTTCACCATGTCTTGTTATATATAGAGTTAACATATCGCACCCTCTTGTAAGTAGTTGTATATCTCTTCCCCTATCTCCGTTAGAATTCGCTTCGATAATAAGTCATCTACGTCCTTCGATAGAACAGTCGCAATTAACTTCCGTTGTCCAACGTAAAAAATGCCAACATCATGACGCGTTCCAGGAATCCATCCCGTTTTATGAGCCAGCTCCCAAGCTGTCATACCATTATTAAAATTGGAATATGGGGATGGCAACTTTTCTGGTAAGCAATCTTTTATTTGTTGCTTTTTCATGATACCTATCATTTGGTCACTAGCCTCTGCACTTACTAACTCTCCTGTTGTCATCTGTTTGAGTAACTTTGAAATATCATTTGGTGTAATTTGATTAAAACCTTTTGGATTAGGGTTATTCATCATTAATTTATTATAAAAAGTGCTCTTCTCCATTCCTATCTCTTTCATCGTGTGAACAATGTTGTCCACTCCAACAAGATCAATAAGGATATTCGTTGCTGTATTATCACTTTGAATAATCATCAGCATAATTATGTCTTTAATGGAAAGCGCCGTTCCGGGCGTCAGATGTTGAAGAACACCAGAACCACCTACTAAATCATCTTGCTTTAGAACAATTAAATCAGTTAAAGCTGTTTCTCCATGTTCAGAAGTGTTGAAAATTGTGGCCATAATAGGTACCTTAATGACACTTGCTGCGTAAAAAAGGTCTTCCCCATTCAGCTCCCATCTTTCGCCAAGATCCAAATCCTCCAAAACAATCCCCCATGTTCCCTCTGACTGTCCTATCAACTCTAGAATACGATTTACAAGTGTTTTCACATTTTATCCCCTTTTTACTATTTTTTAATTTTCATTGATTATAATCTATTATAATCAAATAGTAAGGTATATTATGAACATTAAGTAAATAACAAAAGGTGGAAGTTCCTATTCAACAGTTATTTTTATTACAACGAGTAATTGATTATATCGATAATCATATTACGGAAGAAATTGATCCAGTGAAACTGGCTACCCTTGTGGGTTATTCTCCTTATCATTTTTCTAGAATTTTTGATAAACATATCGGTTATACGATTATGGATTATGTACAAAAAAGAAAGCTTCAGTTTGCTTTATATGACTTAGTCCAAGGTAAAAAAATTATTCAAATAGCGTTAGATTATGGTTTTGAAACTCACTCTGGTTTTACAAAAGCTTTTAAAAGATGCTTCGGGAGTCCTCCAAGCTTATATAAACTGCACTGCCCAATTTCATTGCCTCAAAAATTAGATTTACTAATTCTTGAGCAAAAGAAAACCGGGGGCATTGTTATGCAACCGAAAATTGTTCATAAACAATCTTTTGAAATTGCCGGCAAAACATTCGAGAGTGACATTGAAAAGATTTCTTACACAAGAGATGCCCCTGCCTTCTGGGAACAAAGAATTCCAGCGAATGAAGCAATCGAAAGAACACTATACGACTTATTAACTCCAAGAGAGCATGGAGAATACTGTATTAATTTGAGTGATACGGATTCACGGGATAAATTCACTTATTTATTCGCAGTAAACTGCGATAAAGACGTTCGACTTCCTAATGAATTAACAAGGTTGAAAATGAAAGCTGCGACTTATGCAGTTTTTAGAACCCCTCTCGTGGAAGTGGAACAATTTGTCCCTTCTATTAAAGGAACTTGGCAATATATTTTAGAGGATTGGTTACCACTGTCCCATTACGAAGTAGATGAAACTGTTTATGACTTTGAATATTATGATGAACACTGCCACGATTGGGAATATGAAAAAATATATATGGAAATTTATTTACCGATAAAAGAAAGAATGGAGGTTTAGTATGACTCTATATCAGTTAATAAGTGACTACAAAAACATACATGCATATAAGGAAAGCTTTAATGAACTGGCTAAATTGGTATTTGGGATCGATTTTAAAACATGGTATGAAAAAGGTTATTGGAGCGAAAATTATATTTGTTATTCATACATTGATGGAGATAAAGTGATTGCAAATGCATCTATCAACAAAATGACAATTATTTCAAAAGGTAAAGATTATAAAGCCATACAAATCGGCACGGTTATGACTCATCCTGATTATCGTAATCAAGGCTTATCCGGGAAACTGATAAACCACATAATGGAAAAATATGAAAAAGAGTCCGATTTTATTTTCTTATTTGCTAATAAATCAGTTTTAAATTTCTATCCTAAATTTGGATTTGAAAAAGTACAAGAAAGTAGTTTTTCATTGAGCTTATCAGACGTTATAAAACAACCAACAAAATCAAGCACTTTACGACGTTTAAATATTGAAAGTGCAATGGATTTACAACTATTAGAAAGTTTTGCAACTGAAAGAATACCCGTATCAACTTTCCTCGGAGTGAAAAATAATGAACATCTCTTAATGTTTTATTTTATTTTGGTATTTAATGATTCTATTTATTACATCGAAGAGGAAGACGTAATTGTACTATTTAAACACGAGGATAGTCATCTTCATATTTTTGATATAGTGAGCAAAAAAAGAGTGGAAATAAATACGATTTTAAGTCATATTATTTCTACTAAAACGGAGACAATTAATTTCTATTTCACACCTGATGATAATGATAAAAACATCAATGCGGCGTTTATTACAGATAGTGATGATACATTATTCGTCCGTCCATTGATTAAAGATGTAACTGAACATTTTTTATTTCCATTAACATCACATTCTTAAATTTTTGAGATCAAACAAAGCAAGCATCAGCTCTTAATAGAGAGCTACTTAGAAAAAAAAGGATCTTTCATACTATCTTTAGATTTAATTTTTTCAAACAAAAGAGCATCGAAATCGATGCTCTTTTAACAGAATAATTAACAATATTAAAAAGAATTTTGTAAGGGTAAATTTTGTGATTTGAAAGTCTCAATAATTGACTTTTCCAAAACAGATACTGGAATTATAAATTTTAATTTTTTTCCATCCTTTAAAGTGATTTGAACACTACCATTATCATTCCATGCTGTATGAAATGACGGTTTTTCATTGACTTGAACTAATTTTATGTTGTTTATATCTACTCTAAAATTATTTCTTTTAGCTAATAAATCATCTGGATTGATTTCGATTTCTTTGTCAATCTTCGCTTCAAACATAGAACGCCTATTGGCGAGAATCTTTTTCCTAAAAAGAGAAAAAATCAGTCCTAACAAAAGATATTGTTTTTCAACCTCATTTTCTAAATAAAACTGTCCACCAATTTTTATAAAAAAAAACTGGTTTCTGTTACATAAACCTTATAGTATTTATCTGAGGTTAAGGCACTTGGTTTAATTAAATATATAGACGTTCCCATTCTATAATCTCCTATTGTTTGTTTTAATGAGTTTCATTAGAAAAAAGTCACTCTTTAGAACTTTTCATAATAATTTTATATAAGTATACAACGGGCGATAATATTATTGCACTTACAATTATTGCTACTTTTATTGTGAAGTTCGATGCTACTAATCCGATAACTGGACCACCACCAATTTGACCAATAGCATCTACTTGACCTTTTACTGAAAAGAAAGTTGCACGTATAGATGATTCCGGTATGATCTTATTTAGCCAAATATCCTCAAGCGGATACATGACTTTCCTTGTTACTTGGATAATTATATAAAAGGCTAGTAATCCAACCACATACGTAGAAAAAGCAAATCCAATTAATGAAGTGATAATAAATAAACTTCCTATAAAAAGAGACATGTAAATATGTTTCAGATTTTGATGTATTGAGCTTCGATTCATCAAATGAAGCGCTGCAAATGAAACTAACACGACTATAAATTGAATTCCACCCATTATTAATACTAATTTCTCATCTGTCAAATCCCCTATCTTCGATACATTCAATAAATGAGACATCCATAAACGGTCAAAACCTTCACTATAAAATCCTACAAATAGAGCTATTAAAAATAACATTCTCATGATAAAGCTAGCTTTAGAGTAAAAAATAATTTTGCCCATATTGCTTTTCATGTTTTCCCAAGAAGAGATTCTATCTAGCTTATTTAAAGGTTTAAAATTGTCTTCTACCATATAGATCATTAAATATATCGCTAACCCAACCATACATAGTCCACCAATAATGATTGGCAGGCTAATCATGAAATAACCTATAAAGATACTTAATGGGATAGCTATAATTTGTCCAAGGTTACCTACTTTTGCTCCTCTTATAAATGCTAACGAAGCACGTTCTTCTCCTATTTCATCTGCTATCCAAGCTTGCTGAGATCCACTTGTAAACGTATATCCTATCCCCCATGCAACCTGAGCCAATAGTACAGGTATAAAGTAGGGAAATAATCCCTCTACTAAAAAGCCAAATCCGATTAGTAGATAACCAATCATTATGGAAAACTTACGGCTTTTCAAATCTGAAACTACTCCGGTAGGAATTTCAAAAAGGAACACCGATAGCTCCAAAACAGTCCCAACTAATACAAGTTGTAGCGGATCTAACTTTACAGTTTGCACTTGATATAACAAGTTTACTGTAAATATAATCGTAAAAAATAATTGTGATAAAAAGCATGTAGAAATATAAACTCGATATGGATCTTTTGTCTTTAATATTTTCATTTCGTTACCCCCTGAACTGATTATAAAGAGAGGGTTAACCGACTTCTTGTCCAAATTTGCGATAATTAAGAAAAACCGGGCTAAAAGTCACCCGGTCCTTTCAAGAAGAGTAGCATATGAATGTCGTTCTTTCCGCTATGGCGGACGCTTTTCGCGGGCATGGCATCAGTCTCCTAGGCCAACAGGATGTTGGTCATGAAGGCGTTGCCTCAGGGAAGAGGCGCCTTTAGTCTTTCTTCCCTCTACTGCGTTCCTGCGGGGCATTCCACTTATGCTATTCGCGCAGAAGTCATCGCCTATGCTCCAAACATCTAGTATGTATGGGACGATTTATAATTGCTTAGTAAGATAGATGACATTTAAATCCTATGAACATTAGTTAGAGAACTACATTCTATCCTCCTAGCGATAGCTAGGCTAAATCTTCTTGTTAGGAACTACTCACTTAATGGATTGTAGTGAAAGGTGGCGACTCCAGCGGGATGAGTGAGACAGATGAGGCATCACAACGAACGCGTAGCTGCGGTGATGGCTCATCGCTCACTCCGCGGAACGCGTCCACCTGAAACGGAAATCCGCGGTATAAATTAGCTCTATAAAGTACTATAAACACTGGTTTCGCAGGACGATAATCCATATGCCTTCTTATCTTTTAAAAAATAACCTGTAAAATAGATACTTGAAAAAAGTCTACTTTACAGGGTTATTTAGATAACAAGTATTCACTTTAGTTCCTCTTCGACCTACTATGAAAACGAAAATCCCTTACCCATAATGGGAGTCTTATAGATAAACTCAAGATGAGTGTGATTAATACGAGTAAAGCAGATGTTTTTTGAGCAATATCTGATGCATCCTCCACAAGTGCTTCTGATTGTACATACCACAAGTGCACAGGCAAAGTTCCTCCTTGCGACATGAAATTCCAATCCCACATCTCTCCGGATGTACCAGTACCCCCTACTAAAAGTATTAATGCGGATTCACCAAATGCCCTACATGCAGCAAGACTCACTCCACTAATAATTCCATTTAAAGCAGCAGGGATTACTATTTTTACAATGGTTTGTGCTTTAGTCGCTCCTACTGCATACGAAGCTTCTCTCAAATCATTATGTACAGTCTGAATTGCTTCCTCTGTAACTCGAGTGATCACAGGTAAATTTAATAGTGAAAGAGTAATACCTGCACCAATAATAGTTAGCCCAATATTGAATATATCAACAAATAACACATAACCAAATAAACCAATTACAATCGAAGGAACTGATGCCAAACTCTCCACACAAGTCCGAATAAATTCTGTAAATCTATTGTTTGGTGCATATTCAGATAAATACACTCCTGATCCAATGCCAATTGGAATCGAAATTAGTAGGGAGATTATTAGCACATAGATAGAATTAAGTAAAAAAGGGCCAATACCTCCACCCGCATCAATTTCACTAGGTAGACCAACTAAAAAATCAAAAGAAATCTTAGGTAATCCCTTTGATAAAATATATATAAGTAACCCAAAAATGAGCACTAAAATCAGGGTTGTAATAATCCATAAACCTATCGTGAACATTTTATTCGTTGTTTTTTTCATTTGTTTATATAACTTGTTAGATGAATTCTCCGTCATTTTCATGCTCCTTTTACACGAAGCTTTCTAATAATAATTATTAGTAAGTTTGAAATGAGTAGTAATAAGAATGCCATCATATATAATGCATGATTCCAAGTTGAATCGAACTCTACATCAATAATTTGATTCACTATATTACTTGTTAAAACTGCAGTTGGGGTCAATAAATCCGATGGTAGTTGAGGAGTGTTACCTATAACCATAACAACTGCCATCGTTTCCCCAATTGAACGTGCCATTCCTAAAATAACAGCTGTGAATAATCCAGGTGCAGCGGAAGGTAGAATCACTTTAAGGATGGTTTGCATTCTTGTACTCCCTAGCGCATAACTCGCTTCTCTTAAATCTGCCGGGACAGAAGAAATTGCATCATCACTAATTCTAGAAATAGTGGGTAATACCATGATATTTAATACAATAGCTGCAGCAAGTAGACCGTCCCCCATAGTAGATCCTGTTATATTTCTTAAAAAAGGGATAAGTACTGTTAATCCTAAGTATCCGTAAACAATAGAAGGAATACCAACTAATAGGTCTAGAACTGGACGCAATATTCTCTTCAACCATTTAGGAGCTATTTCGGCAGTAAAGATTGCAACCCCAATAGAAATTGGTGCTGCAAACAATAAAGTTAAACCTGTTAAAGCAAGGGTTCCTAATATAAAGATGGCTGCACCAAATTTATCATCATACGGTTCCCACGTTGTAGAGAAAAAGAACTCCTGAATAGAAACGTCTTTAAATACTAACAATCCAGTACGACCTACAAAAATGATAATGGATAACAATGTTAATCCTAAAATTAGTACACTAAATAAACAAAAAAGCTTAAATAGTCGATTTTGAAAATAGGTACTCTTTGTAATTTTTTTTTCATATCTACTTGTTAACAAGTGCTCTATTTTACCCATAGAATCCTCCAAATACCAACATAATGCCAGCCTATTAAACGGCTGGCATTTTAATTTACTGAAGAACTTACTTCATTTTATCAATTGGGATAAACTTTAGTTTTGTTAAAGAACCATTTTGAAATTTACCACTTTGAATGTACTTAATAAACTCAGCATCAGCGCCTTTTGGATCGCCTTTTGTTACTAAGTAACCATAGCTCCAAACTTTATACGTTCCTTTAATAACGTTCTCAGTAGTAGCTGCTACACCATTGAAATCAACTGCTTTAATATTCCCTTTTACATAAGCAAAGTCTACGTAACCAAGTGCATTTGGATTAGTGTCAACAGCAGTAACCATTTCTCCACTTTTTCCAACCTCTTTATAATTATCACCTTTTGTCATAAAAGCTGCCCCAGCTAAAGCTTTCATTTGATAATTCACGCGTGTACCAGAACCATGTTTGCGGTTTACAACAACTATTTCAGCGTCGTTTCCGCCAACTTCTTTCCAGTTTGTAATTTTTCCAGAGTAAATATCTTGCAATTGCTTTGTTGTTAAATTTTTAACAGGATTCGCTTTATTAACAATAGTAGCGAATGGAATCGCAGCTACTTTGTGCGCTTTCAAATCTGTAAAAGCTTTAAATCCAGGAACTTCTTTTGTAGCATCCCAATCGACAGCGCCTATTGTTGCGGCACCTTTTGATACAGATTGCGGTCCTGCGATTGAAGAAGAACCAGAAACTGCTATAGAGACATTAGGGTTAATTTTTTTAAATTCTTTCGCAGCTTGTTGCGTTAAAGGTAGTAATGCCGTCGATCCAGCTACAACAATCTTTCCTGATGTTGCTGCAGAAGCAATACCACTAAATGCAAAACCTACAGCCACTACTAATGACAAAGCTAATATTGCTACACGTTTCATAATATTCATTGATTATTTACCCCTTTTCCTATTTCGTTAATGTTTCCATTAATCCATTTTTAAATAAAACTAATTTTTCACCTATTGTTCCTGGTGTCGTTGCAACGATGGATTTTCCATCATTAGAAACAGAGAAAGATGTTAATTCTAATTTTGTTTGTGCAATATTTTTTAACTTTTTGCTGACAGCGTCCCATTCATAAATAACCGAGTATCCATTACTTTCTTTCACCAAGATCATTAATTCTCCTTTAGTAGTTACAAAAAGATCTTTAATATCTTTGCTTGGAATTAGGGTCGAAACAACATTTTCCGGGCTTATTGTTTTTACTTCTGGAAGTTTATCACTTTCAGCTTCTGCACTTACATACACAATATTCCCATTCGCTAAAAACCCTGGGAAAACTTTGTTATCTTTTGTAGTAGTAACTGACATAGCTTTTGGTTCAGCATCTTCTAAGTTAATAACGTAAATTTGTTGTTCCGTGTCCGTTAGATCGATACTAATTACTTCTGGATTATCACCATCTGAATTTTTTGTTGCACCATCTTTACCTACTAAATAAAGAAGCTTTTTATTATCCATTGACAAACGAAGATCTGTTTTGTAGTTTACTTTATCATCAACAATTTTCTTAATAGAACCGTCTACTACATTTATAAAAGACACTGCCTCACTGCTTGAACCTTGTATGAAATAAACTTTTTGTCCATCTTGAGACCAAACAAATTCCAATTTTACAGAATCATCTTTTAAGTTCAGTTCGTTAACTTTCTTAGTTACTAAATCCACTAAATAAACAAAACCGTTTTCATCTGAATATATAGCTTGTTTACCATTAGGAGAAACTACTAATTCTGTTGCATTTATTGTGAATAATTCTTTTTTATTAGAAGTATTGAAAAGTAATGAGCGACTTTCTGTTTCTGTTTCATTTGTTACTAGAACAGAATTATTGTCAATCCATTGAGGATTGAATGTATCTCCACTTACTAACCCCGCAGTAGAAACAAAGAAACCATTTTGTTGTTTAAGTAGATCTCCACCGAATGCTGATATCAAATCGGTAAGTTCTGCATACACAACATTTTTAACTAATATAGGATTTTCTTTTAAATTTACGGATTTATTATTTACTACCATCGCTTTGTTTGATAATTTCAATTTGATCGTTTTACCTTTTTTCGTTACTATTACTTCGTTATTATTTACCGTTGTAGAAGCAGAGAATAATTTTGCAATATCTTGTACCGAATATAATTGTTTTCCATTAACATTAAGTGCTTTTATCTTTTTATCATTTCCGTCCACTGTTAATGATTTTTCCGTCATATTAAAAGTCCCTGAAACAGATACTAAAAGGCTTTTATCAATTAGTACATCACCGCCAAGTGTTTTTATGAAAGAATCTGCTTCCACAAATAAGGTTTTACCTTCTAATTTAGTAGGGGTGCTTAATTTGATGTTTTTACCATTCACTACTACATTTGCAGAATTTACTTTGTAGTCCATTTTTTTGATTTGTTTACCAGTACCCTTTGATACTTCATAAGTTTTTGTTTTGCTATTGTATTTCACTGTAGCAACCATTATTTGAGATAACTGATCAAGTGAATATAGCTTTTTCTTGTTTAATTGTGTTACAGAAATTACTTTTTCCTGGCCGTTTACAACAATTGTTTCTTTTTGAGCATTTTGCTGCTGTTGTATAGTTGCTGCACTTACATGGTTGACTGCTAAAGGAGTTAATACACTTCCCGATAATACGGCAGTAGCCATAACTAAACTTGAAATTTTACGCTTCATTTTCTCTTCCCCCATTTAGTTGCTTTCTTTTATTAGCAAAACTTACCTTTACAAGAAACTCCCCTCTCTGTTTCCTATTAAGTTTCTAATTAGAATTTTATTCCTGAATTATTAAAATAGTTTGATGCTTTTGTAAATTAATTGTGTGCTTTTTGTAAAGAATTGTTTTGAGAGATACCAATTGTTTATCCTAAATGAGAAATGTACAGGCGTCCTTCATGTCCTGACGAATTCTAAAAGGGAGATTTTTTACACTAAATGGCACTTCGAGACCAAACGTGTTGTACCCGAGACCAATTTACTCAAAAACGAGACCAATTCCGCACGACTCAAGACCAATTCATCCGTAACCGAGACCAATTAAAGGGTAGGAGTACGAGACCCCTGCGAGGGAAGCTGCTTGATGTCTTGACCGGTTTGCAAGCTCCCACCTGCAGCAGAAATCCAGCTTTTCCTGGCATAAAAGTCTACAAAAAAAACGTGGTGAGCTCTATTGAACTCACCACGCTGTTATTTTTATTATAGATCTTGATAATCCCTTTGATATTTCCCGCCATCTTTTACTTCCGAGTGATATAAAGCTTTTAATGCAAAACTTTTTTCTAAGTCATGCTCTTTCATTACTTCTTTTAATCTTTTGGAAAGTTCAGGACTATACTTCACTAGTTCTTCCATTTTAGATTTTGAATACTGCATAATTGGTTACCTCCCCTAAGCTAAATTTGTCTTTATAGTATAACACTATAGGAAAATACCAGTGCAATTCTTCTGATATTACGACGTAGCAGGAATGATGGCCGAAATGGTAGGCGTATTATTTATGCTGGTATTCTTGCTTCAACCTTATGACGGTAGGTTGTGGAAAACGTTTAAACAGCTGAAACTTAGAATAGCTGAACGTGCAGGATAAAACATGTAGTACTTCTATCCACAACTAAATCGTTTGCTATAATAGAAACAATAGTTAGAGCGAACAGAGGTGCCTTAGTGTATAAAACAATTGGAATTCTTGCACATGTAGATGCCGGAAAAACTACCTTTTCCGAGCAGCTTCTTTATCATACAAAGTCGATTAGGCAAAGAGGTCGTGTCGATCATCAAGACTCCTTCCTCGATAGTCATTCGATAGAAAAAAATAGAGGCATTACTATTTTTGCTGACCAAGGAATATTTACTTATAACGATTCCATCTATTATATTATCGATACTCCTGGTCACGTCGATTTCTCTCCAGAGATGGAGCGAGCAATTCAAGTGATGGACTATGCCATTATCATTATTAGTGCAGTAGATGGCGTCGAAGGTCACACAGAAACTGTTTGGCAGCTACTTCGCAAACACCAAGTGCCAACTTTTTTCTTTATCAATAAAACCGATTATGAAGGAACAGATACTGAGAGCATTCTAGCTGAAATACGTGCTAATTTATCAGACGATGTATGTGATTTAACTAATTCTTTTAACGACGAGTTCATTGAATTTATTGCAGAACGTGATGAAGAACTTTTAGAAAAGTATATGGACACTGGATACGATCAAGAATTATGGTTACAGACATTTAAACGAATGATTCATGAAAATAAAATTTTTGCATGTGCAAAGGGATCTGCCTTAAAGGATATCGGTATCCTTGATTTTTTAGATAACCTCCATATGTTGACGGAGACGTCGTACAATCCAGACAATGATTTTGCTGCACAAGTGTATAAGATTCGCCATGATGAAAGTGGAAATCGAGTCACTTTTCTTAAATTATTGAGCGGGAAGCTAAAAGTTCGCGATGAAGTGAAGTATGGAGAACTAGCAGAAAAAATTACACAAATCCGAGTGTATAACGGGAATAAGTATAAACCTGTCGATCAAGCCATTGCAGGTGAACTAGTTGCTGTAACTGGGCTTACCGCTGCCTCAATCGGTGATGGAATTGGAGTTAACAATAACAAGGCAGCATACGATATGATTCCAACTTTAAAATCAAAAGTAATCTCTGATGCGTCTATCCACATCAAAGAGGTATTGAGTTGTTTTAAACTTTTAGATGCGGAGGATCCTTCTTTACGTGTTTATTGGGATGAACATTTTCAAGAAATCCATGTACATGTGATGGGTGTGATTCAACTTGAAGTACTTGAACAAATTGTTCTAGAGCGTTTTCATTTTCACGTATCTTTTGGAGAACCTAGAATTCTTTATAAGGAAACAATCGATTCCTCTGTAAAAGGTTATGGTCACTTTGAACCGCTAAAACATTATGCAGAAGTACATCTTTTAATCGAACCAGCGAAACGTGGTAGCGGGATTTCATTTGAAAATGTATGCCATGCGAATGATTTATCAATTGGCAATCAAAACTTAGTCCGACATCATTTGTTAGAGCGAGACCATCATGGGTTACTAACAGGTTCTGCGCTAACCGATGTAAAAGTTACGCTACTTACTGGTCGTGGACATAACGAACATACATCTGGTGGAGACTTTAGAGAAGCAACTTACAGAGCTTTAAGACAAGGCTTAGAAAAAGCTCAAAACGTCTTACTAGAACCATTTTATGACTACAAAATTAAAGTAGATATGGATCTTATTGGACGAGTTTTATCTGATATTCAACAAGCTCACGGAACCTTTGAATCACCAGAAAATATGGGGGATAAAGTAATTGTCAAAGGACGAGTACCTGTTGCAACATTTATGAATTATAGTACAGTTTTTGCTTCTTTCACACACGGAAAAGGAACTCTAAGTTTACTATTTGGGGGATATGACCGATGTCATAACATAGAAGAGATTATTGAAAAAATTGGCTATAATAAAGAAGCTGACCCTGAATATACATCGACTTCTATATTTTGCGCAAAAGGAAAAGGTTATAAAGTTCCATGGGATGAAGCGGAGGAAGCAATGCATTGTCTTTAGACTGATGGGAAACACTTTCATTCAGTCTAGAATATATTTCAAATCTAAGGAGGAATTGCTAATGATTGCAACGATTCAAAAAGAGGATGAAATCTACACCGCACATTACGAACGGCATTTTCACCATTCTGTAGAGAAGGTTTGGTCGATGCTGACTGATAACGAGCTACTACAACAATGGTTCACGGAACTTCAAGTTGTTGATTTACGAAAAGATGGCTTGATCAAGTTTGATATGCAAGATGGAACTTTCATTGACATGAAGATTCTAGATTTTGAACCTATGCAAGTATTAGCTTTTGAATGGGGTAAAGATAGTGTAAGATTTGAATTATCTCCTGTTTCTGATGGATGTCGTCTCGTTTTTATTGAAACTCTCTCATCCTTTACAGAACATACAATAAAAGATCTTGCTGGATGGCATGTATGTCTAGAAGTGATTGAAACATTATTAGATGGACGAACAATGGCCTCTAGAGAAGATACATGGAA
This sequence comes from Psychrobacillus sp. NPDC058041, assembly GCF_042885655.1. Classification (NCBI taxonomy): domain Bacteria; kingdom Bacillati; phylum Bacillota; class Bacilli; order Caryophanales; family Bacillaceae; genus Psychrobacillus; species Psychrobacillus sp. NPDC058041. Next base: position 95,734 of record NZ_JBHVRO010000007.1, on the reverse strand, counting down.
AGTTTGGTATGTGAAATATAAGGAGCTTCTCAAAACATTCCTATAAGAAAAGCGCAAGCGTCCTTTAAGTGCATCCTGTCCTCACCAATTCCAGAGTGCTTTGGACAAAACATCCACTACACTATTACCGTTAGAGTAATGGATCGTGAAGTGACTGCGTCATTTCACGATCCATTTTTTCGGTCATCTTGTGGCGAATGTTTGTCCGTCGTCCTCTTGTAATTTGTAGATACAAGGTGCATTAGGTTTGGATAATGAGAGAAGTAATCCTTTCCTATACTTTTAAAAGCGGACGAAGATACAATTTCGTCCGCGACTTCGCTACTTTATTAATCGATACTTCCTATTTTTCTCTAATTCTCAATGAAATTTAAATGCTATGATCATTAGTTTGAGAACTACTTGTTATGTACTACTCACTTAATGGATTGTAGTGAAAGGTGGCGACTCCGGCGGGATGAGTGAGACAGATGAGCAATCACAACGACGCGAATGCGGCGGTGATGGCTCATCGCTCACCCCGCGGAACGCGTCCACCTGAAACGGAAATCCGCGGTATTATTAATTCTTTAAAGTACTATGAACACTGGTTTCGTACGATAATGCATATACTTTCATTAAATAATAGACACCCTACAGTGACCGTCTACTGTAGGGTGTCTTAATTTATTCATAACGAAATATCATAAATCGTTCATTGCTATTTTGGTCATATAATTCTGGCACTTTCACTTCTTTTAACAACTCAAAAGCAGTATTTAACTCAAGAAACTGAATATAATCTGAAGTAGGATAATACAGGATAATATCAACTGAACGTGGATGACTTTCAACAGATAGAATAATGTTACTTATAACCTTTTGAAAGATTTGAATGGAAAATGGATTGAAAAAATAAAAACGATTTTCTCTATAATCCACTTCATACTCCTGTGCAAGGATACGTTCAAATTGAATGGAAGCTCTTGAATGCTTTGCTCGCTCCAAATATTTTATTAAGTTTTCCATCGCCTCTTGATATAGTTGACCACTCATTTCAACCCCTGTTACGGATACATGAAAATGATGATGAATATAAAATGGGAATCTACCTTTGCCGCTACCGAAATCAACAAATTTATCATTCGAATTACATGCATAATCATCAAAAAGTGCTTTTAAAGCTATATAAGGGGTTGCTTCGTAACGATTATAATGAGCAGACTGGTGCTGCCATTCTCTAATTCCCTCTGTTTTAACACGAAGAAAACGATCCTGATCTTGTTCTTTCATAGCGCCTCCTTCTAATCATTAAACACTCAAATGAAAAACAAAAACAAGAACATAACCTAGGATGGATAAAAATACAGAACCAATGAGACCAGCTACAAAAGGCTTCACACCTAACCTTCTAAATGTTTTGATGTCTATATTTAATCCTAATCCCGCCATTGCCATAGCAATAAGCAGATAAGCTATTAAGACTAGAAAACTTGCAAATGATTCTGGGAAAATTCCAATTGTATGAATACCACTCATCACGAGAAATCCAATAATGAACCAAGGAATACTAGACATCGAAAACTTACTTTTCTCTCCGTTCTTTTCCCCTCTTTGCATGATAAATCCTATTACTAAAGCAATTGGCACTAACAACGCAACACGTGTAAGCTTTACAATAACAGCTAAATCTACCGCTTCACTTCCGCCTGGAGCTGCTGCTGCAATTACATGAGCAATTTCGTGAAGGGTTCCTCCAGCAAAAACTCCGTATCCTTTAGCAGTTAAATTTAAGATAGGATAAATAAAAGTATATACTAACGTAAACAACGTACCAAGTATAGCAATTGTAGCAACTCCTATGGCCGTTTCATCATCGTTTGCTTTTATTTGTGGTGCAATTGCTACTACTGCTGCCGCTCCACAAATAGCTGTACCGCAAGCTGTTAAAATACCTAGTTTCTTTTCTACACCGAACATACGGGTCAAGCCATACACAGCGAAAATGGCAAAAAGGATATTAATAAGTGAAATAAAAAAAACACTTAACCCAGCATCATAAATATCTGCTAAATTCAATCTCATACCTAATAATATAATTCCTAGGCGTAATAATTTCTTACTTGAAAATGTTACCCCTTGTTGAAGTTGTGCCGGCACACCGATTGTCGCACTCCAAATCATTCCTAAAATAATGGCAATTACTAATTGCCCCATTATTGCTAGAAATGGAATTCCAGCTAATACTTTTGCCAACAAAGCGATGATTAAAGTAATCCCAATTCCGTAAAAGAAATGTATATCTTTTTTCATCTTATTACCCGCCTCCTCCATTTGTAAGTTCACTATACGTCTACTTTAATTATTAGTAAAATACATATATATAATGGTTATTATTAATATTATTAATAAAGGGTGTGAAGAGATGTACTATGATGCATTAAAAACTTTTGTGACACTTGTAGAAGTAAAAAACTTTACAAAGGCTGCAACAATCCTCCATATTTCTCAACCTAGCGTTAGTGTTCATGTTAAAAATCTAGAAGCGGAATTTCAAACAGAACTATTCATAAGGTCCCCCAAGCTATTAAAGATTACTCCTTCAGGAGAAATCTTATATGAACGTGCTAAACAAATACTTTCTATGTACGAGCAAACACAAAAGGATATACTAGAACATCAACATGAAATAAGAGGAAAGTTAATCATTGGTGCTAGTTTTACAATAGGAGAATACATTCTTCCATCTTTAATTATCGAGCTGCATGAAAAGCATCCAAATCTTGAACTTGAGATATTCATCGGGAATACGGATGACATTGTTCAATCTGTTCGATTATTTAAAGTTGATATTGGTTTAATAGAAGGCCAAACAAATGATAAGGAACTGCAAGTAAAAGCTTTCATGGAAGATGAACTATTTATCGTTAGCTCTTCTCATCACCCTCTAGCTTCCAAAAAGTCGCTTACTATCGATGATCTTCAAAATCAAACGTGGTTTATGAGGGAGGAAGGCTCTGGAACACGAGAATACTTAAACCATGTGATACGTTCCAACGGATTGAAGGCAGAATCCATAGCCACAATTAATAGCAATCAAGGAATTAAAGAACTAGTAACCCTTAGCGAGAAAGGTCTGTCTCTTTTATCAATTCATACAATTTATAAAGAAGTTAAACAACAACATTTGGCTATTCTCCCCCTTAACGATCTACATTTTAAACGGATGTTTTCATATGTATGCGCTCCAATCATGGAAACGAAAAGACATGTTTTAGCATTTAAAGAAGTCCTAATGAATAAAGATTAAGAAAAACTAAAGCGCCTTTTAAGAGCGTTTTGTTCTTCACTATTTCCTAAGTGCTTTGGACGAAACATTTGCTACACTATTACCAATCCACTAGTAGACAAGCCACAGATGAAGAAACTCACAGCAAGAAGCCAAAACTCTATTTAACTTCTCACGCAAACGTTTTACATGTGTATCTAC
>NZ_JBHVRO010000007.1:0-92255 GCF_042885655.1 Psychrobacillus sp. NPDC058041 | reverse complement strand
GCATTAGGACAAGCGTCAACCGGATCATGTACGCGAGAGCATCAGCCTGACAGGTGGATTTTGAGGAGTTGGAAGTGACTACGTCACTTCCAACTCCTCAGTTCCGATCATCTTGTGGCGAATATTTGTCCGTCTCCCTCTTGAAATATGTAAAAACATGAAGCATTTGTTTTGAATAATGAGAGATAAGATACTTTCCTATTCTTTTAAAAGCGGACGAAGATACAATTTCGTCCGCGACTTCCCTACTTTATTAATTGACACTTCCTATTTTTCTCTAAGTCTAGATGACCATTTAAATCCTATGATCGTTAGTTTAAGAACTACATTTTATCTACATGTACAAAATTTAACCAATTTTAAAAGTAATAGAATCACTTATTCAACAATGATTACATGATTGCATAATCATTATGTTTACTTAAAATAATTCTATCCTCTTACCGAAAACGGGCTTAGTTACTACTCACAATAGATTGAAGTGAAAGGTGGCGACTCCAGGCGGAGGCCAACAGGATGTTGGTCACGAAGGCGTTGCCACAAGATGTGGCGCTTTTAGCCTTTGTTCCTCTGTGAGACAGATTAGACATCACAAACGAACGCGTAGCGGACGGTGATGGCTAATCGCTCACCCCGCGGAAAGCGTCCACCTGAAACGTATATCCCGGTATTATTTAATTCTTTCAATTACTATGAACACTGGTTTCTAAGACGATGATGCATATACATTCTTATCTATTAAAAAAAACTTCGACATGAAATAAATCAAGTCGAAGGACTTTTTTAAGCTTATTGTGATTTTTTCATTAGTTCTTTGAAGTCCGGGACCGTTGGGTTGGCAAGATAATGGCCACCCTCCACTTGAATTGTTTGCCCCGTAATGAATTTAGATTCATCTGAAGCTAAAAACAACACTGTGTTTCCAATATCATCTGCTTCACCATGGTATGGAAGAGCATTATATTTTGCGAAAATGTCTAATAGAGCTGGAGGTAAATTATTTTTAGCTGCTGGCGTTAAAATAAGGCCAGGTGCAACTCCATTACAACGAATATTATCTTTACCATATTGGGTAGCTATATATTTTGTCAACTGAACAACCGCAGCTTTAGATGCTCCATAAGCAGAACGCACTGTGTCCGATGCAAAAGCAGCCATGGAAGCTGTATTTATAATAGAACCTCCCCCAGCTTTAATCATATGAGGGACAGCAAAACGACTTCCTAATAAAACACTTTTCGTATTTACGTTCATCAATCTATCCCATTCATCTAAATCAATATTCACAACGTCTAAATCTTTTTGAAGATTTGTTAAACCAACATTGTTATATAAAACAGTTAGAGAACCATAATAATCGACAGCAAATTCAACTGCTTCTTTAATAGAGTCTTCTTTAGATGCGTCTAAAAACACACTAACAGCTTCGCCGCCTAAGCTTTTAATGTTTTCCGCTGCTGCTTTTGCACCTTCAACATTATAATCAGCAATGACAACTTTTGCGCCTTCTTTAGCTAATAATGTAGCTGCTGATAATCCAATACCTGATGCACCACCTGTAACTAAAGCTACCTTATCTTGTACTCGACCCATAATAATCTCCTCACTTACTACTAGTAATAGTAGCAATTTTTCCTTGTAACTTAACAATTTTAATTACGAATATATTTTAACATTAAAATATATAACATTAAAGTAAATAGTTTTATATCATTCAACAAATACATGCGTTAGCACCCACTGATCACTTAGACCAATTTGAGACTCAACTTCCTGAAGTGGATAAACACTGAAAGGATCACCTTGTACAACAGCAGTCGCAAAAAAAGAAGGTTGCACACTCAAGATTACTTGATTATCATTTACCTTCTTTTTCAAGATGGCTACTTTCGCTATACCTCCTACATTCGTATAACCAAAACTCTGCGCAGAAAAAAAGTTTCCTAATGAATAAAACACATGTGTTTCGTGTCCACTGCTTGTAGTAAGCATTTCATACTTTTGAATAACGTGTGGATGATGTCCAAAAATAATATCAGCCCCTGCATCCGCCATCGTTATCGCTAATTGTTTTTGTTCTTCATTCGGTTCAAGTTCATATTCACTACCCCAATGTATACTCACAATAACGAAATCAACTTTTTGTTTTAATGCTCGAATATCCTGCGAAATCTTTTTAGCATCTATTTGATTTACCAAGTACTCTTTTCCACTTGGAGTAGAATAGCCATTCATTCCATATGTATAACCAAGAAATCCAAAACTAATATCTTTTATTTGTAATATACGATCAGTTTTTTGATCTTCCCACGATTCATATGCCCCAATATAAGGAATATCGTATTCTTTCATATGATTTATAGCCGATAAAACACCTTCTTCTTTCTGGTCAAGTGTATGATTATTTGCCATTGAGATTATATCGACTCCAACCGTTTTTAAATCTCCAATAATATGAGCAGGACTTGAGAAATTAGGATATCCAGAGAATCCAAATTCGGCGCCTGCCGGTATAGATTCTTGATTAGCCAATAAAATATCTAATGATTCTAGTTCCCCTCTTATCGGTTCAAAAGATGGTAGAAAGCTTTCGTAATTGTACAATGGATAATGTAATAAAATATCTCCAATCATACCAATCTCTATAATCTCCTCTTTATAATCCATATGAAATGTCGAAAATTGTTTCCCGTGAAACTTTTCACTAAAAGGTTCATTCACTTGAATATTTGAAAAAAATAAGACCGAAACAACTGATACTAGTACAGAAAATAAGTTTTTTATAGGAAACACCTCCCTTGCAATCATTTACATTAATTAGATTATTTATACAAATCTAAGTGCATATAACTATCCATTCTCCCTTCATTCGACATTATAATATTTTTCAAGATTGTATTGACCTCGGTTTTATTAAGCATATAATGATGATAATGAGTGATTACTCACTTCTATAATTAAAGGAGGATTGCAAATGACTTCAACCATTGTATTAGATCGAGTTAGTAAAAGTTTCGGAAAAAAGTCAGTCTTAAATAACATAAGTATTTCAGTTAACTCTGGACAGATATTCGGATTAATCGGTCCATCAGGTTCTGGTAAAACTACGTTAGTAAAAATTATTGTAGGTATGGACCAACCATCTATTGGCCAAGTACACGTACTAAATAAAAAAGTTCCTAATTTGAATCTGCTAAAGAATATTGGTTATATGGCCCAGGCAGATGCTTTATACAATGATTTAACTGGTCAAGAAAATCTTGCTTTTTTTGCATCGCTTTACAAATTGAATAAAGATGTGCAAATAAAGCGGATTGCTTACGCTGCCAATTTAGTTAGCCTAACTCCCCATCTAACCAAAAAAGTGCAAAACTATTCAGGAGGAATGAAAAGAAGACTATCCCTTGCAATTGCACTATTACATGACCCGCAAATATTAATTTTAGATGAGCCAACTGTTGGAATTGACCCAGAACTACGAAAGTCTATTTGGGCAGAAATAAAACGACTTAAAACTGAAGGAAAAACAATATTAATAACGACTCATGTGATGGACGAAGCAGAAAAATGCGATCAACTTGCTATGGTTCGAGACGGCGAAGTAATATCGAGTGGTTCACCGTTAGAGCTAAAAAACCATTACGAAATTGATAGTCTAGAGGAAGTATTTTTGAGAGCTGGAGGTGAAAAAGATGAGAACAATCGCATTAGTTAAACGAATTTGTATCCAAATGATAAGAGATAAACGAACACTCGCTTTAATGATGGTTGCTCCTTTAGTCATATTAACTTTGCTACACTATTTGCTTTCTGCCGATTCATCCTCTCCTAAATTAGGTGTACATGGCGTGGAAAAATCTTTAATAGAACAAATAAAAGAGAAAGATATTGAAGTTGTCTTATATGATGAACTGATAAACACAAACCAAGTAATATTGAACGATAACCTAGATGGACTGCTTCAAATTGAAGGAGATTCAATCCATTTAACCCTTACTAATGATCACCCCTCCACTTCAAAGTTATTACAAATAAAAATAACTCAGGCAATTTCGATTGAAAACGCAAAAACAAAGTCTAATAATTTGAACAAATTCATCCAAGATATTCAAAGTAAACTTCCAAATGTTCCAGCAAGATTAGATCAATTAAACACTCCCGAAGTAGATACTTCTTATATTTATGGAAGTGACGAGACAACGTTTTTTGATCAACTAAGCCCTATTTTGGTTGGATTCTTTGTATTTTTCTTCGTCTTTCTCATTTCAGGAATTGGATTATTACGAGAACGAACTACCGGTACATTAGAGCGATTAATGGCAACACCTATTCAACGACGGGATATTGTATTTGGCTATTTAATTGGATATGGATTATTCGCTATTGTCCAAACATTGATCGTTGTATTATATTCGGTTAAGGTTTTAAATATTATGCTCGTTGGTTCTCTTTGGAATGTCGTGTTAATTAATTTGTCTTTAGCACTTGTTGCATTGTTGCTTGGTATTTTATTATCCGCATTTGCGAACTCAGAGTTTCAAATGATGCAGTTTATTCCGATTGCGATTGTTCCACAAGTCTTTTTCGCAGGTATTCTTCCAATTGAAGGGATGCCAACCTGGATGCAAATTATTGCTAAGTGCATGCCAATGTACTATGGTGGAAATGCGTTAGTGGACGTTATGTATAAAGGATTGGGACTAGAAAGTATTAGAAACGACCTCTTTGTATTATTAGGGTTCGCCTTTATTTTTATTGTGCTAAATATATTGGCTTTAAAGAAATATCGAAAAATCTGAAAGGAGTAGACCATGTCCGAAGACGAACTATTATTAGAACAATTATTTGAAGAAGAAAAATTCACTGATAAACAAAAAAAAATTATCTTTGCTGCCATTGAATCATTTTCGGAAAAAGGCTATGCTGCCACTTCTACAAGTGAGATCGCTAAGAAAGCAGGAGTAGCTGAAGGAACTATTTTCCGTCATTATAAAACAAAAAAAGAGTTGCTTATTTCCATTGTTGCTCCACTCATGACAAAACTAATTGGACCGATCATTGTAAATGATTTTCACAAAGTATTAGATCAACCCTATGAAAAGGCCGAGGATTTTTTGAGAGCAACGATTGAAAACAGAAGAGAAATTATAAAGAGACTCCTACCAGTCATAAAAATAATGATTCAAGAAATTCCTTTCCAGCCAGAATTGAAAGAACAGTTTCTGGACCAGATTGCGAAGAAAGTTTTTGATCGAATATTGATTGTCATTAAAGGATATCAAGATAAAGGACAACTAATCGAAATGCCCCCAGCGAGTATAGCGAGATTAACAGTTACAAGTATTTTTGGCTACTTGTTTTCTCGTTACATCTTCTTCCCTGACAGTGAATGGGATGATGAACTAGAAACAGAGAATACCGTCCAATTCATCTTGCATGGAATAGGGAAATAGAAAAAGCGCCCAAAAACGGGCGCTTTTTATGTTAAATCTTAAGATTTTTTCTATGTCGAATAGATACGTATAAAAAGCCAAAAGCACTTAAAAAACGTAATCCAGAGCTAATATACATCGCTATTTCCATTCCTAGTTGATCCAATAACCAAATGCCGACTTGAGGAGCAACGAAAGCAATGAAAGCAAGCAACACATTGTACGTTGTTATACAATACGTACGAGATTCCTCGGGCGATTGCTCTAATAATAAATTAAAGAGTATCAATACAGTACCAGACAAGAAAAAGCCTGAAATAGTTTGGACAAATGTTAAATAGTATAAGTTAGTAGATAACACAGTTAGAAAAGGAGTAGTCGCCATACCAACTGCAGCCCATATAAAAACATGCATATTGGACTTTTTCTCTGCCCATTTTTTCCACAAAGGAAACGTTAAAAACTGTATGAGCATATTACCAACTGAAAACATACTAATCCAAAATATTGTTGCTTCCGCTACTCTTACATTATAAATATTGAATAATCCCCACGCCGATTGCCAAGCAAAATTAAAAAATAGTGCTGCCGCTAAAAACCAAACAAAGTTGCTATGTTTAAAAATGCTCCAGTCCATAGACTTCTTTTTCACTTGTTCATTTCCTACTTGCACAACTTCTTCTTTATGCTTTAATAGGAAAAAAACTTCTAATAAGCCAAATCCAAAAGCTATTGTGAAAAGTATTTGATACGCTACAACACTTTCCGAGGAATCTTTCATTAAAATACCGATAAGTAACGTCGACACAAGTCCGACCATCGTTAACAGTCGGTTTCGATCACTAAAAAATTGACCTCTTCTAGATTCTTCGATCATTCCACTAATGAATGTTTGCCAACCAATATTGGCTACTGTATTCGGGACGCTAATGAAAGCAATAATCCCTAAAAAAGCCCATCTTTGGAGAGAGGGAGAAGGCAAAAAAACAACTAGTACAATCAACAAGAACATTAGTCGAGCGAGTAAAACAGACATTGCAACCAATTTCTTCTGAGCACGCGCCCGATTTAATAATATAGCTGCTGGAATTGTCATTAATAGTGCAATTAACGGAGGCAACGAACTAATTAATCCAACTTGATAATTAGTTGCTCCCAATATCGTAATTGCGAAGATTGGAAAAAAGTTATTGGAAAAATTAAGTGCTATAGTAGATGCCATTCCGTGGTAAATACTAATCTTTTCATTATACGGTCTCATTCTGTCAGCCCATTCAATAAATAATATAGGTTATGCTAGAATTATATACTTGCATGCACAGAAAACAAGTACTTCGAGACACAAAATTTATTAAATTTTGATAAATCGCTTTTTTGCGTAAACATACGTAACCGCAAGTGCAGTAACTAAAACTGCTCCTTTAATAATATCAAATGCATAATAAGGTAAATTTAAAATGGTTAAACCGTTAAGCAAAATGTGTTCATGATATCGCTCCTTTTTCTATACCCAATATTTTAGGAATGTTTTTATTGTATTCTGGATAAATGATTCCTTTTTCCGTAATAATTGCTGTAATATATTTGCCTGGTGTGACATCGAAAGCAGGATTAAATACTTTTGTATTTGGTGGAGCCACTTGCTTCCCTGCAACATGTGTTATTTCTTCTGCTGGACGCTCTTCAATCCGTATTTCCTTACCGTATTGAATCGTCAAATCAAAAGTAGAGGAAGGAGCAGCAACATAAAATGGAATGTTAAATGCATGTGCTAGTAAAGCTAAATTAAGTGTTCCAATTTTATTAGCTGTATCGCCGTTTGCCACGATTCGGTCTGCGCCAACAATAATTGCTTCAATACCTTTTGCACCGATTGTATGCGCAGCCATGCTATCTGTTATAAGTGTGACATCTACACCAGATTGCTGAAGTTCCCAAACGGTAAGTCGTGAACCTTGAAATACCGGTCTAGTTTCACAAGCGAATACCTGAAACTGTTTTCCTTGTTCGCTTCCTAGATGAAATGGGGCTAGTGCAGTTCCATATTTCGCGGTTGCAATGGATCCTGCGTTACAAATGGTCATAACTCTCGTATGGTTTCCAAGCAAAGACAGTGCAAATTCTCCAATATTTCGGCATGAAGCTTCATCTTCTTTGTAAATATTTACAGCTTCCTCTAAGAGACGATTTTTCGCTTCTTGTATAGTTACAGTCTGTTGAACAGTGCTACGTAAACGTTCTAAAGCCCAAACTAAATTGACTGCAGTAGGTCTTGAATCCCCTAAATACATGGCGTCTTTTTTTAGTTGTTCTTGAAATTCTTCCAACGTATTTGTTTCATAGTGCTGAGCTGCCTTAGCTAAACCGTATGCAGCTGTAATACCAATGGCAGGTGCACCTCTTACTTTTAATGTGATAATTGCGTCATACACATCTTTTAGAGTTTCTAGTGTTACATATTCAATTTCAAGCGGTAACTTCTGCTGATCTAAAATTCTTAGCTCCTCATTGTTCCACTCAATTGATAGCGGAATACTCATTTGTGGTTCTCCTCCAATAACGAGATTACTGCCTGAATAGAATGTAAATCATAACGTTTTAAAATAAGTGCCTCTCCTACTTGTAATGCTTGTTTTTTGAAATCAAGTCGTTGTTCTTCGTCTGCAATCGCATCCAAATCCTTTACATGAGCTAAACCAATTGTTCTTCGAATTAATTCACAACCAGCAAAACCAAGTGTATCGTGGAAAACTTTCTCCAAAACATATTCTTCAAATCCCTTCGTATTCTTATATGTTTCAATACCTTTTGATTTCCATAGGATAGAAAAATTCGATGAAAATACTTCCCAGGTTTGTTCGATATGTTGAACAATAGTATTTCGCGCTTCTGCTTCTCTAGTAATAGATTGAACGATTAAGTTTGCTAAAAATATCCCGATATCAAATCCAATAGGACCATAAAAAGCAAACTCAGGATCAATTACCTTCGTTTCTGTTTCACTAGCAAAAATACTTCCCGTATGTAAATCACCATGAAGCAAAGCTTCTGCTTCCGTCATAAAACTTCTCTTCAATTTTGCAACTTCAAGCTTTAAAATTTCATTGTTCCAAATTGCCTCAACCTCTGCTCTTAACGAAGGTTCAAAATCATTTGTTTCATGATCAAAAAATGGATCCGTAAAAATAAGCTCTTCCGTAATTTTACATAGCTCTGGGTTTGAAAACTCGGAAACTAACCTCTTTTTTTCAAATGGATGTAATGCAAAATCTGATGTGTGAAACAGTGTTTGAGCAAGATACTCACCAATATCCTTCGAGAGCTTTGGATAGGGTTCAAGTTGGATTAATCCTTCACGTGCAATTTTTAGATGGGATAGATCCTCCATAACTGTAATTGCAAGCTCTTCATCGGTAGCATATACAACTGGAACAAGATCCGCTGCAAATTCAAACTGTTTTTTTAACGCATTTGCTTCAATGATTGCACGCTTTAATGTGAGTGGCCAGCTTTCACCAACTACTTTTGCATATGGCAATGCCTGTTTGAGGATTAAACTTTTGTCACCGTTAGATTCCTTAATGTGAAATACATAATTCAAATTGCCGTCACCAATTTCACTGCAACTTAACTCAGCGTCTTCTGAGAAAAAGTTTAGTCCTTTTGCATATAAAATCGCACGCTCTTCAGTTAACGATTCATATTGTCTCTTCGTAGCTATTGTCATTGTTCTCTACCTTTCCCTTACAAAATAAAAAGCCTCTTTCCAAAGAAAGAGGCGCAGAATAAGAGAACTCTCGCCTCTTATCTTTCAGAAAGTTACCTTTCTGATGGAATTAGCACCGTGCCTTACGAGATTTTTCATCTCGGCGCGAAAAGCGCCCCGTCTCACAACGGTATTACGGTCGGTTGCTGGGCTTCATAGGGCCATTACCCTCTGCCTGCTCTTGATAAGAGTGCTGTTACATACAACTTTATGCTATTTGAAATGAATCCTAACATATTAAAAAAAGAACTGTCAATCTTTTTTTAATACAATAAACTTTCTAAAAACTGTATTGACAATTTTCTAAGAGCGTGAAATAATCGTAATTAATTTGACAATACAAAGTGAAACCAATTGAATAAATTATTCTTATTTAGAGCAGGTGGAGGGACAAGCCCTATGATACCCGGCAACCGGTCCGATTATTGGAAACGGTGCTAATTCTTGCAGTCATTTGACTGAGAAATAAGAAGTCGTTATACATTAACCTCTTCTTATTTGAAGAGGTTTTTATTTTATTTTAAAGGAATGTGATGACAAATGAGTGGAGTATCAGCTCTCTATCAGGTGTATGGGAAGCCAGGTTCTTTTGAAAAAAGAGCAGATGGTATTGCACTTGGTTTAACTATAGGATCTTGGACGGATTTACCATTGATAGAACAAGAACAATTAAAAAAACATAAAGGTCATGTTGTTTCGATTAATGAATTCGAACATACTTTTCATCCGCTAAAACCAGATCAAATCAAAGCTGAAATAAAAATTAACTATCCTAATGCAAACTTCTCAGCTGATTTACCTGCCATTTTAACGACTGTATTTGGCAAACTATCGCTAGATGGTGAAGTGAAGCTTCTAGATTTAGAATTTTCTCCAGAACTTTTAGATCAGTTTCCCGGACCAAGGTTTGGAATTGAAAGCATCCGTGACCAACTGGAAGTGTATAATCGTCCACTTATCATGAGTATATTCAAAGGAGTAATTGGTCGAGATATTCATTACTTAGCAGAACAGCTTCGACATCAAGCACTCGGTGGAGTCGATCTCGTCAAAGATGATGAAATCCTTTTTGAAAATCCACTCACTCCTTTTGAGAAACGGATTACAACTGCAAAAAAAGTATTGCAGGAAGTGTATGAAGAGACTGGACATCGGACTCTTTATGCTGTTAATTTATCTGGTCGAACATCCCAATTAAAAGCAAAAGCACAAAAAGCAAAGGAACTTGGGGCAGATGCTCTATTATTAAATGTTCATGCATATGGACTGGATGTACTTCAAGAGTTAGTAGAAGATGATAATATCCAACTGCCTTTTATGGCTCATCCTGCTTATAGTGGGGCATTCACTTCTTCCTCATTTTACGGGGTTGCAACTCCACTTCTACTTGGAAAATTGACACGATATGCGGGGGCAGATTTTTCGTTATTCCCTTCACCTTATGGAAGTGTTGCGCTTGAAAAAACAGCTGCACTTTCATTGGGCGAAGAATTGACGAAAATAAGTACAGTAAAACGAACTTTCCCTGTTCCATCTGCAGGTATTCATCCTGGTTTAGTCCCTCTATTAATCGAGGATTATGGATTTGATAGCATTATTAATGCTGGCGGAGGAGTACATGGTCATCCAGCCGGTGCAACAGGAGGAGGGCTAGCTTTTAGGCAAGCCGTGACGGCTGTACTTGAAGGAATCCCTCTTAAAGAAGCAGCACAACAATACTCCGAATTAAAAACAGCATTGGATTTATGGGGGTAAGAATATGAATAAGCTTGTTATCTTTTGTGACTTTGATGGCACTATTACGAACCAAGACAATATTATCTCTATCATGAAAAAATTTGCTCCTCCTGAATATTTGCCGATTAAGGAAAATATTTTAGGACAAAGACAGTCTATTCGTGAAGGTGTAGCAGAAATGTTTGATCTTTTGCCTGTTTCCTTAAAGGATCAGATCATTTCTTATTTGCTAGAACAAGCACAAATTCGAGATGGATTTGCTGAATTTGTTTCTTATACAAAAAAACACAATATACCACTTTATATAGTTAGCGGTGGAATAGATTTTTTCGTCCATCCAATGCTTGAAAAATTCGGACCATTTTCTGGTGTTTATTGCAATGAATCGGATTTTTCTGGAGAATCTATTAAAATCCTGTACCCGCATGGCTGTGATGAACAATGTACAAGTCAAAGTTGCGGTTGTTGTAAGCCTTCTATTATCCGTAAGCTTCAGGGAAGTGATGCATTAAGCGTTGTAATTGGTGACTCTATTACAGATCTTGAAGCAGCCAAATTGGCTGACATTGTCATTGCTCGAGATTTTCTCATTGAAAAATGCGAGGAGTTACATATTTCGTATGAACCGTTTGAAAATTTCCAAGATGTCATAAATGTTATTGATAAGAGGCTAGGTGTATAAATATGACAACTCTCCATAGTAAGTGGGAAGAATTAGCAGACATAAAGGATGAATTAGCCGCACGCGATTGGTTTATGGGGACTAGCGGTAACTTAGCTATAAAAGTTAATAGCAATCCAATAGAATTTTTAGTAACAGCTAGTGGAAAAGATAAGAACAAAAGAACAAAAGAAGATTTTTTACTTGTAAATGAGAGCGGAAATCCAATTGAAAATACGGATTTAAAGCCGTCAGCAGAAACATTACTACATTGTGCTATATATGAGAATACTTCTGCTGGTTGTAGTCTTCACGTACATACGGTTGCGAATAACGTAATTTCTGAATTGCACGGTGATCAAGGGAAAATTGATTTTCAAGGTCAAGAACTTATTAAAGCTTTTGGTTTGTGGGAAGAAGAAGCTATCCTTACCATTCCTATCATTCCAAATCATGCGCATATTCCACTTCTAACGAAAGAATTTCAATCTCATATATATGCAGATAAAGGAGCTATCTTAATAAGAAACCACGGGATTACCGTTTGGGGTAAGGATGGTTTCGAAGCTAAGAAGCTACTAGAAGCTTGTGAGTTTTTATTTCAATATCAATTAACATTACATCAAATAAAATCAAAATAAGAGAGGAAGATTTTAAATGGCTATCATTAAATTCCAAGGAATAGAAGAAACAATTGAAGAGCAAAACGAGGTTGCAGCTTTTTTAGCCAAACAGGAAGTTATTTACGAGCATTGGGATATCGAAAAATTACCAGAGCCTCTCCGTGAAAAATTCGATCTTAGCGATGAAGAAAAAGAACAAATTCTCTATGCTTTTAAAGAGGAAATTGATAACATTTCAACTCGCCGTGGCTATAAAGCATCGGATGTTATATCTTTATCTGATTCTAATCCTAATTTAGATGAATTATTGAAAAACTTCGAGCGCAAACATCTTCATACGGATGATGAGGTTCGATACATTGTTAGTGGTCACGGGGTATTCATTATACAAGGAAAAGACGAAAATTTCTTCGAAGTACATTTATCACCCGGAGATTTAATTTCCGTGCCAGAAAACATTACGCATTACTTTACACTTTCAGAGGATCGTAAAGTAGTTGCTGTTCGTATCTTTGTCACAACAGAAGGCTGGGTACCAGTGTATCAAGACGAAATTACCCAAAGTTAAGTCTATATAAGAAAAGCGCAAGCGCCCTTTAAGTGCAATTGTCTTCTCTACTTCTAGAGTGCTTTGGACGAAACATTCGCTACACTATTACCGATGGATTTTGAGGAGTTGGAAGTGTCTACGTCACTTCCAACTCCTCATTTTCGGTCATCTTGTGGCGAATGTTTGTCCGTCGCCCTCTTGGAATTTGCGAGGACATGATGCGTTTGGTTTGGCTAATTAGAGAAAAAATACTTCCTTACTCTTTTAAAAGCTTCCGAAGATACCATTTCGGAAGCTCGTCACTTCTCTACCTTTAGATACTATCTATCTTTTCACTGGTTTGGCTTACCATATGGATAAGCAAATCAAGACCCTGGACTGAGCGTAACTTATGAAACATTGTCTGAAAAAAAGATGAATCAAAATCTGCTCCAAAATAAAAAAATCTCCCTTGTTGTAACTTTCTAAACGCAACAAAGGAGATTTTTTAAATGGGTAATTCTAACTCAAAAAAGCCTTACTAAAAATTTTTAAAGAATAACCTAATAACATCTGCCCCACCTATAAAGGCTCCCAAAGAACCCACTAAGTTAGTAAGGACAACTACCAGTAAGATACGTGTAACCTTATTATGCCAGAATCCTTTTACAGTAAATACATCTTCTGAAAGCGTCTCAAAATCCCCGATGTTTGGTCGACGGTAATATGCCTGTACAATTCCCGATACCCACCCTGATGCTATTAATGGGTGTAAAGTAGTGATGGGAGCTACTATAAATGCCGATAATATTGCAAGCGGATGACCAAGAGCAATAGCTGCTCCAATAGCCGCAGTAGTCCCTGTCCATAATATCCAACTAAACGCTTGGTCAAACCCCGCTGTTGGATTTGCTAAAAAGGTGTAAACCACAATAGCAATAAGAAGAACCGGTATTACCCACCCAAGAATCTTTGGAACAACTGATTTTGGAGGGGTTTGAGCTAACGCTACTAAATCATGTTCTTTATGAATCTCTTTAGTAATACCCGGAACATGCGCGGCTCCTAATATAGCAACAATCTTTTTACCCGGTGCATCTTTGATTTTTTGCGCTAAATATTGATCTCGTTCATCGATTAAAGGAGTCTTTAGTTTTGGAAAAGATTCGGTGAACTCAGCAAGAACTGCGTTAAGTGTATCTTGTGATTTCATTTTTTCGAGTTCTTCTTCAGTTATACTTTCTCTGCTGAAAATACTAAAAAACACGGAAGTAAGAAGTTGGCTCTTTCCTATCCACCCAAGATTATGCCAAATACGAGAAAAGGTAATTTGTATATTTCGATCAGCTAGTACGAGATTGGCACCTGTTTCTTTTGCGGATTCAATCCCTTGAATCATTTCCTGACCTGGCTTTATTTCAAATTGTTTTGCTAAACGATTTTGAAACGAAGAAATAGCTAGATTCATTAATAGTAATGTAGCTTTTTTTTCTTTAATTACTTTAAAAATATCTGTCTCTTTCCACTTATTGCTGTCCATAACAGACTGATATCTTTGTTCATCTAATTCAATACAAACTGTGTCTGGTCTTTCTGCTTCAATCACTTCTTTTACTTGTTCTGCACTTTGTTTAGATACATGCGCAGTACCGATAAGTATGAGTTCTCTACCATCTAGGTTTATACGAGTAATATTATCCTCTTTCACAAGCTTCTTCCTTTATAGAGCATATTTCTTTTGCGCAATTTTTTACTTTTAACTACGAAAAGACTGTCTATTATTAATAATGAATTAGATTAGGATAAATTTCAAATAGTTTTACTAATTGAATCAATTTCATGATTAAAAGTTAGATCATAAAACACGAACAATATTAAAGTTAAGTGTGAGAATATGTATTATATACCCTTCATAAATCAGTATGATTTCCGCTATCAGCGGACGCTTTCCGTGGGGTGAGCGATGTCTCATCTTCTCACTCATCCCGCTGGAGTCGCCGCCTGTCGCTCCAATCAATAAAATAATTATTATTCGTGTTTAGATAATTAAATGATATTTATGAAATTAACTCAATTAAAAAAAAGATGCGTGAATCGCAGATAATGACATTTCCAAAAAAGTCTTGAGAAAAGGTTTTTCGATGGAAAAGTGATACACTAAGAAAATAATTTAACTAAAAAGGAGTAATGCGAAATGTATATTGTGACAAATAGAATTAAAACAAAACTAGGCTTTGCAGAAAAAATGGCTCCTAATTTCACTAAGCCAGGTGCATTACAAGAAATGGAGGGTTTTGTAAAAGTAGAAGTAACTCTTACACAAAACCTAACAGATTATGATGAGTTAAATGTAAATATGTACTGGGAAAACCTCGAGAACTTTGAAGCTTGGAAAAACAGTGATGTATTTAAAGAATCTCATAAACGACCAGAGCCAGGTTCAAAAGCTGCTTCTCAAGAATCACCACTCCTTGGAAATGAATTAGTTATTTCAAAAGTTGCTTCAACAATTGAAGCCATTTCTTCTAAATAATATTGATTTATTTTAAAACTCCTACTTATGCGTTTATACAACGCTTAAGCAGGAGTTTTTTTATAAAAATTCTCTCAACTTTTCATCCACTTAAATTTTTGGTATACTAAAGTAGTTACCGATGGTAACTATTATCTTAGGTAACTACTTTTTTTGTGAGGAGTGTTTCTAATCAATATATATCGAGAATTTTTTCAACAGTTTATTCAGCTGTATCGTCCATTTGAAAATCATTTGAATATCCAACTAGCTAAGCATGATTTATATAGAGCGCAGTGGACTATTTTGTTCTATTTATCCAATAATGGTTCTGCAACACTTGTTGAGCTTTCCAATTATCAAGGTGTAGAAAAGCCAACGATTACGAGAACGATTAATCGTTTAGAAGAATTAGGATATGTTGAGCAGCTATCTAGTCAAGATAAGCGGGAAAAAAGAATGCAACTAACGTTACTTGGAAAAAATGTTTATGGAAATGTTCGAGTAACAATTGATGCATACGAGCAAAATATTCTAAAAGGGATATCTGATGAGGATCAACTAAAAGTAATACAGGTTATGGATAAAATACGGAATAACATTCTAGAGTTAGGAGCTAAATAATATGAATCAATCCAGACCAAAACTATGGACGAAAGATTTTATCGTGGTATCTTCCATTAACTTGTTAATAACGTTAATTTTTTATTTATTAATGGTGACAATTGCAGTATATGCGGTGAATGAATTCAAGGCTTCAACAAGTCAAGCAGGTTTAGTAACCGGAATCTTTATCATCGGAACTTTAATTGGGCGTCTTTTCATCGGACGTGTAATTGATTTGATTGGTCGCAAAAAAACATTGTTTATTGGGTTAGCTCTATTTACGCTAACGACATCCCTATATTTTGTAAACCTGGGTTTATCTTTCTTACTAATAAATCGATTTCTTCATGGTTTAACTTTAGGGATAGCGAGTACGGCAACAGGAACGATTGTTGCACAAATTATTCCAACGACAAGAAAAGGTGAAGGTATTGGTTATTATAGTATGAGTGCAACACTTGCTACTGCAATTGGGCCTTTCATCGGCTTGTATATGAGTCAGCATACAAGTTTCCACGTGATTTTTGGATTTTGCCTTGCATTAGGAATATTTAGTCTCATTACTTCGTTCTTCCTATACGTCCCTGCCATTGACAAAATAACAAAAACTGCTGAAACAAAAGGATTCAGACTATCTAACTTTGTAGAACCAAAGGCACTACCTATTGCGTTTATTACATTAGCGGTTGCTTTTTGTTATTCTAGTGTACTTTCCTTTATCAACTTTTATGCAATTGAAGTTGACCTAGTGAATGCAGCAAGTTTCTTCTTTATTGTATACGCTATCGCAATTCTCGTATCGCGCCCATTTACTGGTCGTCTTATGGATGTCAAAGGTGCAAACTATATTATGTATCCAGCCTTTTTTATTCTAGGTGCAGGTATGATACTCCTAAGTACAGCAAGCACTAGCTTCACTTTATTATTAGCAGGTGTACTTATTGGTCTTGGGTTCGGTAATATGCAGTCTACTACTCAAGCGGTAGCTGTAAAGCAAAGCCCTCCTCATCGTATTGGGCTTGCAACTTCCACTTTCTTTATTTTCTTTGATGCAGGACTCGGGTTCGGTCCATATGTACTTGGATATATTATTCCTTTAACTGGCTACAGTACGTTGTTTGTAATCTTGGGTGTATTTGCTATCATTACAATCATTCCATATTTCTTCTTGCATGGACGAAAAGAAAAAGCAAATTCTCTTACAGAATAAAATAATAAAGAGGCTATCCACTTTATGGGAAAGCCTCTTTATTATTTTATACTCCATATTAACGCTAAATAGCCAGAAAATACGAATAGAATACTTAGTAAGAAAGTTGTAAAGGCTGGTGCTTTCTTAAGAAAAGCATAAATAGTCAACCAAATGAAAAGTATTGATAATATCAATAAGGATAATCCCGTAGCATTTAATGTAAGTTCCACATGAAATGCTTGTAGATTCTGCCCTTGATAAAAATAGCTAAATAGTTTTGAAGGACCTTCATTTTTAAATGTACTTTCACTTGGTGGTGATTGGTGACCTAGTGCAGCAGTTACAGAAAAAATGAGTAGCACTACTAAGCTTTCTACTCTCGTCCAAGGTTTAGGATTAAAGCTTAGGTCTGTTTGTAGTTTCTTTTTAATGAATATACTATTTATAGTAGCGTACACAAGTAACGGAATGATTAATAGATGTTTGATTAACAAAAGTTGTCCATATGGGAGCATCCAAGTGTCGGTATAGGAAGCAAAATCGACTACAAATGTCATGAGCACCAAGCCGGAAATTATCGTTATGCCGAAGCATACAGCAGCAACTGGTGTAAACCATTTTAAAAAGTTCAACCAATTGGAAGTACCTTTTGAAAACCAACTCACCATTAGTAAAATACCAATCCACACCGTAACAGCTGTAAAATGAGTTGTATGTGTAATGAACCCTTTCAAGTGCTCAATAGAAGTAGCATGACTTGCCCAACCTAACCCTAATATTAAGAGAAAGGTAAGGATGAGCCCCACAATCAGAAACTTACGGTTTGTTTGATCCTTAAACGATAGAAGAAAGATGAATAATATAGTAGCTACTATAAAAGTAAAAATCCACGCTTTACCTACTTCAAACGTAAAAAGAACCATTTGAAGTGTTCCCCCAAAATCATTTCCTCTACTCAAATTTAAGACTAGTAGTAAAATTGGAATAAAAGAAAAGAATGCAATTCCTATCGTAGCAATAACTTGTAACCATCTCTGAACATATATTTCTGGTTTCAAATTGCTCGGAACAAACGATATAAGAAAACTACCAATTAAAAGAGAAAAACAAAGATATACTAAAATTTCACTAATTGTAATCATGAATCTATATTATTTCTTTCTACGTAACAAGAAGAAAACTCCACCAATGATTACAATTAATCCAATAACAACAAAAGGAATTACATTGGAAGATGATTTAACTTCTTCTTTCTGTTCTACTGTTGTTGGAGTAGCAGCTGGTGCTGGAGTTGTATTTGCTTCTTCTACTTTTTCACCTTCCACTGGTGTTTCAGAAGACGTGGGAACCTCTAAGGTAAAAGGTACATTCCCTTCGATCTGATGTCCGTCTGCTCCAACAATGTTCCAGTCTATTTCATAACTTCCGTTAGGTAGAGTAGTAGATATAGTACCGGTCAGTTTTTCTTCATTTATTGTAATATCGTCTACAGGAATTTTTTCGCCAGTTGAATTTTTTAAGTCAAATGTGCTGCTTTTTTCTAATTTACCTTCAAATGTTAACGTAATTTCCTTCAGTTCTTTCGTCACTACTTCTCCATTTGCAGGATTGGAATTCTCTAAACCTGTATGTGCAAAAGCACTATTCGCAAATGTAAACATAAAAACAAATGCAATAATAATTATCTTTTTCATAAAAATCCTCCTAAATTAAATTCACTATCTTATTATAACTACTCTTTGTGATAAAAGTATGAAGTACCTCTAAATACGAAAAAATGAAGAGACTCTTTTCAGTCTCCTCATTTTTCCATTAAACTATTCCTCTTGTAACATCTCTTCTAAATAAGTCATCCGATTTCTACCTTTTTCTTTTGAAATATATAGTGCTCGGTCAGCTTTAGCTATAATCGTAGTGTCAGAATCACCCAAAATAGATGTAGTAACTCCTATACTAATTGTTATTTTGCTAATTTCCCATTCCGCATTTTGAACTGCATTCCTAAGTTTCTCAGCTTTTTCTTTCGCCTCTTTTTTGTTCGTTTGCGGTAATAATAAAACAAATTCCTCTCCGCCATATCTAGCAACCATTTCATCTTTTTCATCTTCAACTAGTGATTCCATGATTTCTGCTACCTTTACTAACACACTATCGCCAACTTGATGTCCCCATGTGTCATTCACTTTTTTAAAGAAATCGATATCAACAATTAATAAAGAAAAAGAACAATTAGTTCTTTCAAATAGATCCATTTGTTCTTTTAGCTTTTCAAGAAAGAATCGTCTATTTTTTAATCCCGTAAGTGAATCAGTTATAGCATGTTTCTCTAATTTGGCATTTAACTGAATCAATTGTTTTTGCTTTTGTTCTACTTCCATATGAAGCTGTTCTAACTTAATAAGCGCATTATTCTTTTCACGAAGTGCTTCTTCCATTTGCTTTTTGGCAAAACGAATTTCTTGTTCATAATCAATTCGTTTTCCCATTTGCATGAACACACAATCTATGACTTCCATTCCATCGCGTATAAAGCTTTTAGCATTTAATAAAACAGGAACATCTTGTCCTTTACTATCTTTAAGGCTTAAATACATCTCTTCCACATGTCCATTCAATTGAATGAATGGGTAAAAGTATGTATGAAATAGAAGCTTATTAGTAATAGACATAATGTCCTCTATATGAGTATGCATTAAATCTTCCTGTGCGTACCCGACCGTTTCTAATAAGTTTTGATTCATTTCAATTATCATGCCTTGCTTTGTTATAGAAACATACCCACAAGGAGCTTCTTTTAATCTCTTATCCATTTCGCTCATCCTTTTAAAGCATAAGATTCTTTTAAGATAACATAAGATATTCATTTATTATAAGAGCTGTTTCCTCCGGATGGCTTAAATGCGGATAATGACCTTTTGCCGTCATTAACCGAAGCGTACTATTTTTCAAATGCCTATGCAAATACTCCCCAACCTCTATTGGAACGATACTGTCGTCCGAACATTGTAAAATAAGTATAGGTACAGTAGTTTTCGCTAAATCTCTTCGATGATCAGATAAAAAAGTCACTTCTGCAAACTGTCTTGTAATCTCTGCATCAACTGCATGAAAACTTTTTTCAAGTTCTTCCGCTAGCTTTGGCTTTTCTGGATTATTCATCGCTACTAAGGACATGAAGCTTGCCCATCCTCCAAAATTCATCTCCATCATATCTAATAATTCTGTTACATCGCTTTTATTAAATCCCCCAAAATAACTATCTCCTTCATTTAAATAGCGAGGCGATGGTCCAATCATTATTAACTTATCAAAATAGGTTGGGTATTGAATCGATGCTAGCATTCCAATCATGGAACTTACGGAATGTCCTATAAATATTATACTATTAAGTTGTAACTCCTCTATAATCTCAACTAAATCGGAAGAATATCCATAAAGAGTATTGTATTTTTCTGGGTCATATTCTTTCAAATCAGATTTTCCAGATCCAACATAGTCGAACAATACGATACGATACTTTTCTTCAAAAAAAGGAACTATAAATCGCCACATGCTTTGACTACAACCAAACCCATGTCCGAATATAATCGTTTTTTCTCCCTCTCCTAATACCTTTACATTATTTCTTTCTAAAACGTTGGTCATTTATAAAACTCCTTAAGAAATAATTATTATTTAAACATGTGCCTATTGAATCAATTTCATAATTAATAATTATGACCATAAACATGAACAATATTAAAGTGAAATATGAGAATATGTATAAAATAATCTTTATAAATTAGCATGATTTCCGCTATTGGCGGACGCTTTCCGCGGGGTGAGCGATGAGCCATCGCCGCCGCATTCGCGTCGTTTGCGATGTCTCATCTGTCTCACTCATCCCGCTGGAGTCGCCGCCTGCCGCTCCAATCAATAAAATAAATATTATCCGTGTTTAAATAAATGCTATTTATGAAATTAACTCAATTAGTTAAAATAGAAAATAAATAAAGCTTCCTCTTCATGTTGAAGGGAAGCTCAATAAATATCAAGTATTATCACTAAAATCATCCTATAAATTTGAATTATTTATACAACTACTTTAGTGTTCGTTTTAAAAATTCTTTCGTTCGTTCTTGGTTAGGATTATTAAATATTTGTTCTGGAGTGCCTTCTTCCGCAATAACCCCTTTATCCATAAATACTACTCGATCTGATACTTCTTTTGCAAATTCCATTTCATGCGTTACGATTAACATTGTAAGCCCTGTTCCAGCTAGTTCTTTCATGACTTTTAGAACTTCTCCAACCATTTCAGGATCAAGCGCGGAAGTTGGTTCATCAAACAACATTACATCTGGTTCCATCGATAATGCTCTTGCAATTGCAACACGTTGCTTTTGACCACCTGATAACTGGCTTGGTTTAGCATTTACATATTGAGACATACCAACGACTTCCAAATATTTCATCGCTGTTTTTTCAGCCTCTTCTTTCGATCGCTTCAGAACTTTCACTTGTCCAACAACGCAATTGTTTAAGACATTATGATTATTAAATAAATTAAACTGTTGGAAAACCATTCCAAGCTTAGTCCGATATGCATGAATATCATGCTTGTTATCTAAAATATTTTCTCCATTATAAATAATTTGACCACCACTTGGTTTTTCCAAAAGATTAACGCAACGAAGAAGAGTAGATTTACCAGATCCTGAAGAACCGATAATACATACAACTTCTCCTTTACTAACCGAAAAATCAATGTCTTTTAATACTTCATGGGTCCCAAAGGATTTACTTAAATGCTCAATTGCAATTACCTTTTCCATAATATAATAAAAACTCCTTTGTTTACTGATTTCCTGCATTATTTATTGGTTGTGTGACTTGTGCCGGCTGTCCAATCATGCTGTAATTCGCAGGACCATCTAGCCTTCTTTCAAAATAACGTAGGATTAGTGTAACTGTATACGTCATGACGAAATACAAAATACAAGCTACAAAAAAGGATTCAAAGTAACGGAAGTTATTTCCCGCAATTGATTTCGTTTGGAAGAATAACTCCGATACACTAATTACATTTAGAACGGACGTATCTTTAATATTAATAATAAATTGATTTCCAGTCGCAGGTAAGATATTGCGAATCACTTGTGGTAATACAACGTGAAGCATCGTTTGTATATGATTCATACCAATTGCTTGCGCTGCTTCAAATTGACCCTTTTCAATAGATATCACGCCGCCACGAACGATTTCAGCCATATATGCCCCTGTATTAATAGATACAATAAATACCGCTGCCATAATAGGGTTCATATCAATATTAAATGCTAGCATAGATCCATAGTAAATGACCATCGCTTGCACAATCATTGGTGTTCCACGGAAAAACTCTATATATATAGATAGAATAATATTCACTATTTTTAATATAATTTTTTTGGCTGTTCTTTCAGGCAAAGGAATTGTACGTACTACACCAGCCAATAAGCCGATAACTGCTCCTATTATAGTACCAATGATAGATATTAATAGAGTATATCCTGCTCCTCGAAGGAACATCGGCCAGTTATTGGTAACAATTGAAACTACCCACTCGAAACTCATCATATTCCTCCTTTAAACATGAAAACCGACTGCTTAGAAGTTGCAGCCGGTTATCCTCATCATTATTCTGCAGCTGGTTGATTTTTTATTGCATTATCCATAATTTCTTGTCGGTCTTGATCTGATATTTTTGCTAATATTTCATTGATTTTATCTGTTAAATCACTATCTTTTCTGAGACCAACCGCAACCGCTGTTTCTTCTTCCGGTGCTTTAAATCCATCTGTAAATTCTATCATCGCAAAGTTTTCATTAGCTGAAGAAGCACTAATTCCTTCTGGTCGCTCTGATACATAACCATCAATTTTTCCTGATTCTAATGCCACTCTCATTGCTGGGAAATTATCCATAGCTGTTTGTTTTTTGACTCCATTAATTTGATCAATTACACCATAATGTGATGTATTTAACTGGCCAGTTACTTTAGCACCTTTAAAATCTTGTATAGATGTTGCTCCTTCGTAAGGACCGCCTTTTTTTACTACCATAACAAAATTAGATGTATAGTAGTTATTTGAGAAATCAATTGTTTTTTTACGTTCTTTTGTAGGTGACATCCCAGCCATAATCGCATCAATTTTTCCAGAAGTTAAAGCTGGAACAAGACCATCCCACTCTGTCTTTACAATTACTAATTTTTTTCCTAATCCATCGGCAATCTTTTTAGCAATCTCTACATCGTATCCACCTGCGTATTCTGCATTGCCGTCTAGCTTAACTCCGCCGTTAGAATCATCCATTTGTGTCCAGTTGAAAGGTGGATATCCAGCCTCTAATCCTATCGTAAATGTATCTTTTTCTTTTGTACCATTAGAAGAACCTGAACCATTACTCTTTGAGCTTGTTCCACACCCTGCCAATAACAACATTGTCGTAAGGAATAGCCCAATAAATATTGATAACTTCTTTTTCATCATTGTTTCTCCCCTTTTTAAATTTAGTTTATGTGTTTGGATATGAAAAAAGGACAATCTATACAAAAAAAGACCTGAGATGAACTCAGGTCGCAATATGCATAGTTGCCCTAAATCCTCTACTTTTCCCAAATGAGATAGCACACCATTATAAACCGGGATGATTATAATGGACAGTCCTGCAGTTATTCACTACAGACCCAGCAAGTAATACAGAGATTTATTACAAACTTCGGCGACATTTCCTTCTCCCTAGAATCATGGCTTCTCAAACTCCACTAAGGACTGTTAAATATCGCGCCTCTACCCCACAAATTAAGTGAGGTTGTATTTAATTATTGTCCATAGTCTACAATAACAAACTCTATCTGTCAATTAGTCTATAAGAGAAAACAATATTTCTGCATTGAGAAATATGTACTAAGAATAGCTACAATCCCTCTTATTCTATTTTTTAAAGTCCCAAATCACTATTGGATGAGTAAATTTAATAGCCAGTAATCATCAGGTCAGGAATCACTAAGTTTGATAAACCCTTGGTATTACTGATACAATAGAAAACGAATGAAGTGATAAACGAATTTATACACAATAAATGGAAGTGAGGTTTTTCATGTTATCATACAAAAAAAGGAGTTGATATTATGGGATCTGTCCAAGTCGCAGATCACAAAGTGTCAGAAGAAATGAAAGATGATTATTCATTAGATAGAGTGCCACGAGAACAAAGGAAGATGGGTTGGTTTAGTATTACCAATATCACTTTTGGTATCGCAACGGCAATTTTTTATTTTCAAATGGGAAGCGTTATGGCACTTCAATTTGGAGCCATAAATGCCATCATATCCTCCATATATGCGATAATCGTTGCGGGTATACTTGGAACTTTCATTGCTTATATTTCAGCAAAATCCGGTATGAACGTCAATCTATTTTCTAGAGGTGGAGGTTTCGGTTACATAGGCGCATCGTTAACCTCTTTCATTTATGCAACAAACTTCATCATGTATTGTGCATTTGAAGGCCTGATTTTAGTTTCTGCAGTTCACACCTTCTTCCCCGCCCTACCAAAATGGGCACTAATCATCTTCTTCGGATCAATTGTTATTCCATTGAATTGGTTTGGAATTAAACAACTCGATAAACTACAAAAGTGGTCTTTACCAATTTTAGCTATTTTTTTAACGATCACTATAATAATATCATTCCACACTCCCTCCGTTTATGAAGGAGCTTTTTGGACGTATATGCCTGAAGGAGTTCAAATAGGAGGACAAGCTTTACTACTTTGTATAGGAATGCAGCATGGAATAATGGGACTCACAGCCCTTCTTTCATCAGATTATGCCCGATTCCTTAAACCTAAAGATATTAAAATAGGATCGGTGGCTATAGGATTTATCCCACAAATCTTCTGTTTTGGGGTTATGGGTGGTCTTGGCATATGGTTTGGTGTTCGTTTGGGAGAACCAAATCCAGGTGTTTACATCGTGCTGCTCCTCGGTATTGGTGGCGCGTTATTCACTATGCTAACCCAACTAAGAATAAATGTTACAAATATATATAGCAGTTCCTTATCACTTTCTAATTTCTTCGAGAACATCTTCAAATTTACACCAGGCAGACGATTTTGGGTTGTTGTCACAGGAGTATGTGCGATGGCTTTAATGCTCGGTGGTATCGTTGATCATTTAGATACAGCTATGACATTCCAAGGAGTCTTTTTACTTGCTTGGGCAGCTATAATAGTTAGTGATGCTATGATTGTAAAAAAACTATTAAAAATCGGGCCTGGCTATTATGAGTCCCGACAAGAATATTTATATAAATGGAATCCCGTTGGAGTTATATCTTTACTTATTTCAAGCTGTTTAGGTACGATAGCTGCATTAGGTTATATGGGATCATTTTTACAAAGTACCGCTGCATTCTTCGCAGCAATTCTAGCAGCTATACTCACTGTGATTATAGCAGTATCTACAAAAGGAAAATATTATAGTAAAAGTCTCCCTAACGACATTCCTAAGGATGACTATATTGCATAATATATAAACATTTTGTTCTCTCTTTTCAGTTACTAACCAATCGATCAGCTTACCATTCATTCTATTTACTTACTTCCATGTTGCTTTAATCTCAGGCACATAATTCGTTTTCACACTGTTTTCACGCTTCTTTCTCGAGGTTGTGTTTATAGTATGCTGATCACATGATTGGTTTTACACTACTAATTCCCTCAAAACATCATCCCCCAATATTTATTCTTCTAACGTCTATTCGATTAAAAGTAACAAGAGTTATTGTGTTATCTTCATTCATAAGAAAAATGCAAGCGCCATTTAAGTGCATCTGATCTTCACTAATTCTAGAGTGCTTTGGAAGAAACATTAGCTACACTATTACCGTAGTAATTTGGCTCTTGAAGTGACTGCGTCACTTCAAGAGCCAATTTTTTTCTGTAATCTTGTAGCGGATGTTTGTCCGTCGCCCTCTTGGAATTTGTGAGGACATGATGCGTTTGGTTTGGATAATTAGAGAAAAAATGCTTTCCTACTCTTTTAAAAGTGGACGAAGAGATTCTACACTGAAAGCAACAAAATCCTTGAAGAAAGCAACCATTTCTCAATTTAACTATGCTAATGCTTCATGTTAGGTACTACTCACTTACTGGATTGTAGTGAAAGGTGGTGACTCCAGTCGGGAGACAGATGAGCCATCACAACGAACGCGTATCGGCGGTGATGGCTCATCGCTCCCCCCGCGGAACGCGTCCACCTAAAACGGAAATCCACGGTATTATTTAATTCTTTAAAGTACGATGAACACTGGTTTCGCAGGACAATAATCCATATGCTTTCTTATCTATTAAAAAAAGACGATTTCACACGTGATGAAATCGCCAAAAAAACCAAATATAATAATAACTTGCATATATTTCACTGTTTATACTTTAAATCTACTTATCTGTTCTTGTAAACTGCTAGCCATATTAGCTAACGATTCGGCTGATGCAGAAATTTCCTGCATAGATGCCAGTTGTTCTTCAATAGATGCTGCTACATTTTGTGTTCCTGACGCAGCTTCATCTGCTATTTCAGCTAATAGTTTCTCCGTTTGAAGCACTTGATCTGAACCGATTGATAACTGTTGAGCACTATTAGATACATCTTGTAATTGCTTTGCCACCTCATCTACAGAAGTGCGTATTTGTTCGAATGATTCCCCAGCTTTATTGACAATGTCTATTCCTCCAGCAACCTCATTCGTTGTTTTATCCATTGATTGAACCGCAATTTTTGTTTCAAGCTGTATCAATGTTATTAGCTCTGAAATATTATTTGCCGAATTAGCAGATTGCTCGGCTAATTTCCGTACCTCGTCTGCTACAACAGCAAAACCCTTTCCAGATTCTCCTGCTCTTGCAGACTCAATTGCAGCATTTAAAGCTAAGAGATTTGTTTGAGTTGCTATACTTGTAATTTCTTCTACTATATTACCTATATCTTGAGAGCGATCTCCTAATCCTTTTACTATAAGTGATAACTCAGAAACCGTAGCATTTATCGAACCCATCTGTTCAATAGTTGAATGGATTGCTTTATTCCCATCCATTGCTTTTTGGGAAGTTTCGACCGCATTCGAGGAAATATTTTTTGCATTAGAGGCTATTTGATGAATACTAATAGCCATTTCTTCAACTACTTTTGTACTCTCCATTGTATTTTTTACTTGAAGCTCTGCCCCAGCTGCCACCTCTTGTATAGTGGAGGCAACTTCTTCACTTGCCTTCGTTGATTCTTCAGCACTAGCTGTCAATTCTTCAGACGATGCCGCCACTTGTTCTGAAGTACCATTTACCTGTCTCATTAGCTCTCTTAATCTAGACATCATACTGTTAAATGAAGTGGTTAATACTCCAATCTCATCTTTTGAACGATACTTTCCTTCGACCGTTAAATCGCCTTCCTCCGCTTGAACCATTAGTTCTTGGATACTTTTTAGTGGATTTACGATCATTCGTACAATTAGAGTACCAAGTCCAGTTTTTAAAACTAGTGCTAGTATAATAATTACAATGATTATTATTTTACTCGTATTGCTACTCTTTATAGAGTTTGTATTTAATTCTTCCGCTTGATTCTCTAAATAATTTCCTAGGTCACTCATAATTGTATTAAGTTTTTCACGAGATGGTTGTACATCTTGCTGATATTTAACATAACCTAGTGTATTATTTCCTCTTATCGCAAAATTCACTGTTTGTGTTAATTCATCTATGTATTTTTCATTCTCAATTTTATATTGGCTAACTTTTTCCATTGCCGGTTTTGATAAACCGCTATTTTCAAGCTTCTTTATTAATTCCTCATTATCATTCATATACGAAACGATATCTTCGTTTAATTGATCCTTAATTTTTTTATTAGATGTTAGTAGCATTTCTAATGCCGTACCGTCTACAGCTCGATTATTTATACGTATTTGTGCTTGCCATTTTATAGGAAGAACAGATTCATCATACATTTCAGTTGAGTTCTTACTCATCTTATCCATAAAGTAAAAACCAGTTCCTCCGATTAAACAAAAAATGATAATAGAAGTAAATATTAAAATAAATAACTTTCTTGCTATGCTGACATTTTGCAATTTCAATGATCTTACCCCTTTCATTTAAACATAAGTCGGCTACACTTATATGCCCTTACCCCTAATTAAATTCCTTTTTTTGATAGTTCAAATTACATACTTTTATAGTGTAACATAAATCTATTGGATGCTTATTCGTTTGAATTTTGAGAAGACTTTTTGCCCGCAAAAAATAACTCTTCCCGAGCTGGCGCCTAGATGACCCACATCGTATTGCCTGGAGCTTGGCAGTTCGTCGGTGAAATGCGAGCAAGTTTTCGTCTTTAACGAATTTTCGTTTAACAGAGCCAAAAAATAAAAAATCCCCCTTTAGCACTCTACGTGCTAAAAGAGAGATCTTTCGTATATCCCAAATATTCATTTTTAAATACAATATCGAATGTTTCAATTTCATAAATAGCTATTTTGATCAAAATACCGAACATTCAAACCAAGTAAAAATTAAATACTGTTATATATTGTTTTTACTGGATTTTGTTAATTGGAGTTAATGGCGGCGACTCCAGCGGGAAGAGCGAGAAAGTCGAGACCCAGCAGGAGCGAAGCGACGAGGAGGCTCGGCCTCGCCCGCGGAACGTGTCCGTCTGTAACGGAAATCAACGGGTGGATTTGAATTATGAAATTGATTCGATTACTTATTAAATAATCTTCTTTCTGAAATATCCAGAAATAATATCTATTAGAGTAACCATTACAATGATACCTAACAAAATAATACCCACTCGGCTCCAATCACGGGAACTGAGTGCAAAGATTAACGGTGTACCTATACCACCCGCTCCAATAATACCTAAAATAGCTGCAGAACGAACATTAATTTCAAAACGGTAAAGTGTGTATGATAAGAAACCAGGTAATACTTGCGGTAAAACCGCAAACCATAGAATCTGGAAGCGGTTAGCTCCCGTCGTAAGTAAGGCTTCAGAAGGTCCCATGTCAAGGTTTTCAATTTCTTCGGAGAATAGTTTACCTAGCATCCCAATTGAGTGCAATCCTAAAGCTAATACCCCTGCAAAAGAACCAGGTCCTACTGCTTTTATAAACAATATAGCCATTACTATCTCTGGAAAAGTACGCACGAAGCTAAGAACAAACTTACCTACGCTAGATGTAGCTTTTCCCTTACTCATATTACTTGCTGCCCAAAAGGCAAATGGAACACATAAAAAACAAGAAATAAATGTTCCTAAAATAGCTATCATCAACGTGTCTAATAAACCTCGTAGAAGATCCTCGCCTTCAGGAAGATATACGTAATCCCAATCTGGATGAAAAATTCCATTGAAAATAGATTTTGAAATTTGACCAGCAGTTTCTTTAAAACCATTCAATGGCATACCTGAAAACGCCCAAACATATAAAAGGATCAACAAAACTATGATAACGTATCTTTGAAAATGCTTCTTCTTCGGTTTAGTTAATTTCTCTGTCATATTAACTTCTCCCGTAATTTCATACTAATATAGTCTATAAATAAAACCACAACAAGAGTATATATAATAATTGTCGAAGTTTTATCATACTCAAGAAACCCTAGTGTTCGATCATAATAAAGGCCTATTCCTCCTGCTCCCACAAGTCCTAGAACAGCAGCTGCCCTAACATTTACTTCAAAAGTGTATAAAACATATGATGTGTAATGCGCTAAAATTTGTGGGATAACACCGAAGAATATCCACTGTATCTTGTTTGCACCAACAGCTGTCATTGCTTCTAATGGCCCTGGATCAATAGATTCAATTGCTTCATACGTAAGCTTTGCAACTAAACCAATAGAGAATATAGACAAAGCTAAAATACCAGGAAGTGGACCTAATCCAAAGATTGCAACAAAAATAGCTGCCAACAATAAATCTGGTACTGTACGGATTAAGTTTAGGATAAAGCGTACAGGGTAATTCCAAACGGTAGCTTTTACAATGTTACTAGCGCACAGTAAAGCAATTGGGATAGCAATAATAGAACCAAAAGTAGTTCCCAAAACTGCCATTCTAATTGTTTCAAGCATAGCCGGCGTAATGTTATCAATATAACTTAAATTAGGCGGAAACATTTGTTTTAATAAGTCCCACATATTTGGAATACCTGTCCATAACTCCGATAGAGACGTTTCTGTTCTTACTCCACTCAACCAGATAACTAATATAACAAATACAGCAGTAAATATATGTTTTGTTTTTGCTGGAGGTCTCGGAATAGTTTTACTACTTTTTTCATTCGTCATGATTGCTCACCCAGTAGCTCGTCTTTATTAATTGCACGACCATAAATTTCAGAGAACATTTCATCTGTGGCCTCTTCGACGGGACCATCAAAAACAACTTTTCCAGCTCTTAAACCGATAATTCTAGTTGCGTATTCTCTTGCTAAATCAATGAAATGTAAATTCACTATTGTAGTAATTCCATCCTCTTCATTGATTCGTTTTAAGTCATCCATTACCTGTTTAGTAGTTAAAGGATCTAAAGAAGCTACAGGCTCATCAGCAAGAATAATTTGTGCCTCTTGCGCTAAAGCTCTGGCAATAGATACACGCTGCTGTTGACCACCAGAAAGTTCATCTGCCCGTGAATAGCACTTTTCAAGAATATTTACTCGTTCTAACGCCTTCATAGCAAGTTGGATGTCCTGTTTTGGAAAAAGACCAAGAACTGTTCTTAAAGTCGAATGATAACCGACTCTACCAGAAAGAACATTTTTTAATACAGAAGAACGTTTTACAAGGTTAAAGCTTTGGAAAATCATTCCTATGTCTCTTCTTATTCTACGTAGTTCAGTTCCCTTTGCAGCTGTGATAGATTTTCCATTTATTAAAATTTCACCGTCTGATATTTCATGTAGGCGATTGATTGATCGAAGCAGCGTAGATTTACCTGCACCTGACAACCCTACAATGACAATAAATTCACCTTTATGAATGGTTAAGTTAATATCATCTAGACCTTTTGTTCCATTCTGGTAAACCTTTGTAACATTTTTAAACTCAATCACGTCACAACCAACTTTCTTCCATTATAAAATTTGAAAAAAAAACGCAACCATTCCGCTAGTGTCAGAATGGTTGGGCAATTTTATTCATTTAAGACTTTTATTCTATTCCGTTTTCACTTTCTTACCATACTCACGAACGATATCAAATTTACTATCGTCTGACTTTGTATAACCTTCATGTGAGTAAATATCACGAACGATTGCATGTCCTTCTTCGCTCTCACCAATTTTAATAAAAGCTTCTTGAATTTTTGTTTTCCATTCTGGACTCATATCTGTACGTACTGTAATCGTATCATTCGGAATATTTTCTGTGTATTGGATAACTTTAGTATCTTCAAATACAGTAGGATAGTCACCTTTTACTATATTACGAGCATCTTGGAATACTACTGCTGCGTCTACATCACCATTTAGAACAGCAAGAACTGCTTGGTCATGTCCTTTTAACGTGATACCTTGTACGTCCTTAATAGGATCAATACCATTATCCATTAACATTGCTGCAGGCCATACATAACCAGCAGAAGAAGTAACGTCTTGGAATGCAATTTTCTTCCCTTTTAAATCTTTCACACTATTGATATTAGAATCTTTTTTAACGATAAATAACGATTTATAAAAGTCTACTAAATCTGAAGACGGTGTACCATCGTCATTTACACCAAAACGTTGTGCTTGAAGTATTACTTCTGCTGCATTTTTTTCTTTAGCTAATACATAAGCTGTTGGTGGTAAAAATCCAACATCTACCTTTTTAGAAGCCATTGCTTCAATAATCGTATTATAATTAGTAGAAACACTAACTTTTACTGGAATTCCTAATTGATCTGATAATAATTTTTCAAGTGGTTTCGCTTTTGCTTCAAGCGTACTAGCATTTTGGGATGGAACAAACTGAACTGTTAGCTCTTTTGGTTCATAACCAGAAGCTGTTTTTCCATCTTTGTCGGAAGATCCACAACCAGCTAAAATACCCGCGATTAAAGCGAATGATAAAACAAGCAATGATAATTTTTTAATCATTTATAAAGCCTCCAAAGTTGTAATTGTTTTGCAAAATAAATTATATCACAAAAACTTTGTAAACAAATTTAATTTTTTGTAAATAAATTGCAGAAATATTTAGAGATTTTTTATCATTGAAGATATAATGCTATATTATTTATAACAACCCTAAAAAGAAAGTAGAGATAATTTATGAAGAAAATTACCATACTTCAAACAAGCGATATTCACGGTAGCGTCTATCCTATTAACTATGGAAACAATGAAAAAGCAAATCTTGGTTTCGGAAAGCTAGCTACAAAAATAAAACAGGAACGTTCTCTAGATGATCAACTAATTCTGATTGATAACGGTGATTTAATCCAGGGTACTCCCTTGACATACTATTATGTTCAATTTTTGAAAGATAAACAGAACCCAATGATTCAATTATTAAATCACATGTCTTATGATGCTGCAATTATTGGAAATCACGAATTTAACTATGGCATGGACGTTTTAAATCATGCTGTACATGAGTCTAACTTTCCATGGCTATCTGCTAACATTGTAAACGAAGACTCTAATCAACCTTATTTTGGTCGTCCTTATATTATTAAAGAAATAGATTCTGTAAAGATAGCTATTTTAGGTGTCACGACTCATTACATACCAAATTGGGAAAACGAACATAATATAGCGGGTCTGGATTTTAAAGACTGCTTAAATGAAACAAAGAAATGGGTTGCATATATTAAAGAACAAGAAAATCCTGATGTTCTGATTGTTTCTTATCATGGCGGCTTTGAACGTGATTTAGAAACGGGTGAACCAACTGAAAATTTAACTGGGGAAAACCAAGGATATGCAATATGCCAGGAAGTTGAAGGTATTGACATTTTACTAACAGGTCACCAACATCGCTCGTTAACCGGTAATATTAATGGGGTAGAAATTATTCAACCTTCTAATAATGGACAATTTTTAGGTAAAATAGTTCTTACATTGAATGATCAAAATGAAATAATAAACAAAACTTCTGAATTGTTAGAAGTGGATGATGTAGATGCCGACGAAGAAGTTCTAAAAATGACTTCTTTTTATGAAATAGAAACACAAAAGTGGCTGGATCAACCAATTGGAAAAATTGAGGGAGATATGTTAATCGATGACCCACTTTTAGTTAGAACAAGTGACCATCCCCTTATCGAATTTATCAACAAAGTACAAATGGATACGGCAGGAGTCGAAATTTCTAATACATCACTATTTAACAACTCTTCTCCAGGATTCGCACCGAATGTAGCAATGCGCGACATTATTTCTAACTATATGTTTCCAAATACATTGAAGGTTCTTCGTTTATCGGGACAAGATATTAAAGATGCTTTAGAACAAAATGCTCGTTACTTTGTTTTAGATGAAGAAGGAAAAATTCAAGTAAATCCAACATATATTCTTCCAAAACCCCAGCATTATAATTACGATATGTGGGAAGGAATTGAGTATATTCTAGATATTCGAAATCCAATTGGGAACCGAGTAACCACTTTAAATTATAAAGGAACACCTTTAAATCTTGATGGGGAATATGATGTCGTCATGAATAATTATCGTGCAGGAGGCGGTGGAGATTACATGATGTTTAAAGACAAACCAGTTGTCAAAGACATTACTATGGATATGACCGAAATTCTTGCTAACTATATTCTTGAGAGAGAAACTATTAAAGCAACCGTCAATCACAATTGGAAAGTTATTTGGTAATAAAGCTAGGTAAATACTATAGAATTTTCTTCAAGAGAGTTGAGCTTATCAACTCTCTTTTTTCATTTTCAGTTTTAATCAATAAATTTACAGAATATTAATAGAATCTTTACAGCAACTCAACGCTCTATCGAAACTTCCTTGATATACTGATGTGCTACACAAAAAGTATTTAAGGAGAATGATGATGACTATTACGCTGAATAATGTTTCTATGAAATTTTCAAATACAACTGCAGTGAATCAATTATCTGTCACTATTCCTCAAGGAGAACTGGTATCCATTTTAGGTCCTAGTGGATGTGGAAAAAGTACCACATTATTTATGCTTGCAGGACTTTACCAACCGACCGATGGATCCATTCTATTTAATGAAAAGGACGTAACAAAACTGACCCCAGAGAAGCGAGGCATTGGGATGGTATTTCAAAACTATGCCCTTTATCCGCATATGACAGTCTTACAGAATATTATGTTTCCTTTAAAAATGCATAAAGTGAAAAAATCAGAGGCAAAAAACAAAGCTATAGAAATGGCGAGACTTGTGGAAATAGATCATTTATTGGATCGAAAACCAAGTATGTTGTCAGGTGGTCAACAGCAACGTGTGGCAATCGCACGTGCGTTAGTAAGAGAACCGGAAATTTTATTATTGGATGAACCTCTATCTAACTTAGACGCACGATTACGCCTCACAATGCGGGAGGAAATCAGAAGAATCCAACAAGCTCTTAAAATTACAACCGTTTTCGTTACACATGACCAAGAAGAGGCATTAAGTATTTCAGATCATGTTTTACTAATGAACAAAGGTGAACTCATGCAGTTTGACGTGCCTGAAAATCTATACGATGAACCTAATCATCAATTTGTAGCGAGTTTTATTGGTTCTCCACCAATGAACTATTTTGAGGGAGAAATTATTGATAATGTGCTAAAAACCCCGTTTGGTTATGAAGTATCTGTTGAAGCACCAAATCAACTGGTACAAATTGCTGTAAGACCTGAAAATATTTACCTTTCTAATACTGGGCTAAGCAAAGAAGTTCAATATGTGGAGCGCATAGGAAAAGATATGTTAGCTGTTATTGGATCAGAAGATGACAAAATACGCTTATTCCTACAAAAAGGAGTACAAATAGTTTCGGGACAAGCAATATGCGTTCAAGCAGACAAAACAGATATTCGAGTTTTCCAAAAAACTGGAGAAAGAATCTATTTAAAGGGGTAAATGAACGATGAAACTCAAAGATACAGTAAAAGCAACTCTTTACTTATTTCCAGCACTGCTTGTTATTGGGGTTTTTATCATTTATCCAATGATTAAATCGTTTTTAATGAGTTTTTATGCCGACTATGATTTTTTCAATGATGTAGTCCATCGATATGGTTTTGATAACTTTGTTTATTTGTGGAATGATGAGGTCTTTCATAAGGCACTGAAAAATACGTTTATCTTTGTGCTAGGCGTTGTACCAATCTCCATTATTTTGTCTTTATGGATTGCCTTAATGCTGAACTCTATTACCGTGCTAAATAAACTTTTTAGAACAATCTATTTTATCCCATTTGTTACAAGTGTTGTTGCAGTGTCTATCGTATGGCGTTGGATTTTTCATTCTAATTACGGAATCTTAAATTATTTTCTAAGTTTCTTTGGGGTTGAACCTATTCAATGGCTAACAAGTACACAGTGGGCAATGCCTGCTCTCATCATCCTATCTATTTGGAAGGGATTGGGTTATAACATTATTATTTTTCTAGCAGGTTTACAAACGATTGGTGATACCTATTACAACGCAGCAAAAATTGATGGGGCAAATCGCTGGAATCGATTTATACATGTCACGCTGCCTCAATTGGCACCAACTACATTCTTTGTATCCATCATTTCGATTATTAATTCATTTAAAGTGTTTGATGAGATTTATGCATTGTTCGATGGAAAAGCTGGTCCTTCCAATAGTGCTCTAACCGTTGTTTATTATGTATTCGACAAGTTTTACGGGGAATGGAATTTTGGAGTTGCTTCTGCGGCTGCGTATGTCTTATTCCTAATTATTTTCATCTTTACATTAATCCAATTTTATTTCAGTAAGAAAAAAATTACTTATTAAGGGAGCAAGAACATGAAAACCAGTCCACTTTCGAAGTTATTTATTTACGTAATGCTCGGTGCCGGTAGTGTTTTAATGCTATTACCTTTCGTTTGGATGATTTCCACATCGCTTAAAAGTGGTAACGAAGTCATGATTATGCCTCCTATTTGGATACCAGAAACATTTCGTTTTGATAACTTTGCGGAAGCATTTAAAAAAGCACCATTTGCAACCTATTTCATGAACTCCGTCATTGTCATGGTCTTAAGTACGTTAGGTGAAGTAATTACAACCATCTTAGCTGCTTATGCATTTAGTCGTTTAAACTTTTGGGGAAAAGATGTGCTATTTGCAATATTGATTGGAACGATGATGGTTCCAGGTGAAGTATTACTAGTACCTAATTTTGTTTTGCTTTCTAATTTAGGTTGGATTGATCATTATCAAGCATTAATTGTTCCTTGGACCGCTAGTATCTTTTCTATCTTTTTACTTCGTCAATTCTTTCTCAAAATTCCTAAAGAGTTAAATTATGCAGCACGTGTGGACGGTTGTACGAATTTTAGATTTTTATGGTCTATTATGATTCCAATCGCAAAACCAGCGTTAATTACTATTATTTTATTGAAAGCGATTGGATCTTGGAACGCTTTCTTATGGCCATTAATTGTAACAAATTCAAAAGAAATGAGAACTTTACCAGTTGGATTAACTAGCTTTACAACGGAAGCAGGAACTGTGTATGAACTGCTTATGGCGGCATCGACGATGATTATTTTCCCTATGATTATTTTATTTATTTTCTTACAGAAATATATCATCAAAGGGATTGCAGGAGCTGGGATTAAAGGTTGAACCTGTATACATTTGAGGAGGTGTTGCTTAGGGATATTGAAGTATTGATAATTATTAATTCTACCGGTTTCAAAACATTAAAAAATAAGGGAGATTTAAACATGAAAAAGTTATCTTTATTATTATTTATAATGATGGTGAGCGTATTAATAGCCGCTTGTAGCAACAGTACAAACGAAAGCAATACTTCGACAGAAGCAACAAAAACAGCAAAAACAGAAACAAGTGAACCAGTGGAAGTAGAATTTTGGCACGCAATGAGTGACACACATGAAAAATGGTTAGAAGATGCAACAGCAAAATTCAATGCAGAACATGAAAATGTTACAGTAAAATTAGTGAACCAAGGTAGCTACGGTGATTTGTCACAAAAATTATTAGCTGCTGCGAAAGCTAAAACATCACCTACAATTGCACAGGCTTACGCTGAGTGGATGACAGATTATAATCAGAACAATCTTGTAGTAGATTTAGCCCCAATGATTAATGGAGAAAATGGATTCCCAGCAGACCAAAGCTATGAAGATATTAGCGAAGTTTTCCGTAACGACAATACGTTTGGCGATAAAATTTTAGGATTACCTTTTAATAAATCATCACGTGTACTTTTCTACAACAAAAAGTACTTTGAAGATAACGGCTTAACACCTCCTACAACATGGGACGAATTAGCAGCTGATGCGAAAGTTTTAACAAAAGAGATTGATGGTAAAAAAGTTGTTGGAATGGGCTTTGAAAACGGAATGGGTTCTGAATTTAGCTTATGGGTTGAACAAGCAGGCGGAAAATTCGTAGATGAACAACAAGGAAAAGTTTTATTTAACTCAGATGCAGGATTAAATGCTTTAACATTTATCAACAATATGCTTAAAGAAGGTTCTGCTCGTATGGCTGGTGAAGATGGTTACATGTCCGGTCCTTTCACAAGAGGTGACGTCGCTATGTACATTGGTTCAAGTGCAGGTATTGCATATGTAGCGAAAGATGCTGGGGATATGCAATGGTCAACAACTACACTACCAAAAGGTGTTGAGCAAGCTGCTCCTTTCCAAGGAACAAATATTACAATGTTTGCCGATAGCTCTGAAGCAGAACAAACAGCAGCTTTTGAATACATGAAATTCCTTATTTCTCCTGAGAACACTGTAGATTGGGCAAAAACAACAGGTTACCTTCCAGTCCGTGAATCTGCTCAAAAAGGTTCAGATTGGACTTCATTCATTGAAGCAAACGATCCATATCAAGCAGGTAATGAACAATACGCATATGGATTTATTGATGTCCGTTTACCAGGTTCTTTTGCAATGAAAACCGCAATTCAAGCTGAATTAGATAAAATGTTATATGATAACGCAACGCCAGCGGAAACTTTAAAAGCAATGAGCACAAAAGCTCAAGAAGCACTAGATCAAGCTAAGTGATGACAGAAAATACAATCGAAAATAGTGGTACTACCATTCAATTTTATGCTGGCTTAAAAACAATTGGAGGAACTATTTTTGAAGTAAAGTATAAA
Organism: Psychrobacillus sp. NPDC058041; assembly: GCF_042885655.1. Lineage (NCBI taxonomy): Bacteria > Bacillati > Bacillota > Bacilli > Caryophanales > Bacillaceae > Psychrobacillus > Psychrobacillus sp. NPDC058041. The sequence goes on along the minus strand of NZ_JBHVRO010000007.1, from coordinate 53,826 downwards.
GAAGAAAGATTTATAGCAGATTTTGGGATGGTTTTTCAAAATAAAGAGGGCGTCCAAGCGCGCCCTCAAGCTATGATTTCAGAATTACAAGCAATCGGCGTGATTCCTAAAATTAGCGGCGTGTTGAAAACAGATGAGGTTGATAAAAATGCAACAATCGCAATCTCTCATTTACATTTAGATCATATTGGTTTGTTACAGTATGTACACCCAGATATATCGATAATAATGAGTGAAGATAGCAAAACTTTATATGAACATTTGCATACAATTGGTGAAGAGCCAAATGTGGATGTAGAACGTCAAGTGAAGAGTGTACCATATTATCAACCAATATTAGTATCCGAGAATATACAAGTAGAGTTTTTCCCAGTCAATCACGATGCAATCGGTGCCGCTGCTATGCGGATTACAACTCCAGATACAACGATTGTCTACTCTGGTGACGTACGTCTACACGAAACCGATTTGGATACGGCAAATTTGCCGAACATCGCAGGATCACCTGATATATTAATAATCGAAACAACCAATGTACAAGAGGAATTTCTCGATTCTAATCCTGTCATTCAAAGTGAAGCAGACAAGTTAATACCGGATTTACTAGAAATTGAGTCTCCGATAGTTTTCAATATTTACCATCGAAATGTGAAGCGTTTGGAAATATTGATCGAAGCAGCAAGGCAAAAGAAGAGAATGATTGTCTTCGAACCTGATACTGCTTATATAGTACAAGCATTCAATTTAGAAGCACCACATGTACGATATTTAATAGATGAACAAGCTAACTCAAATATCAGTGTTCAAATACAGAAGATACAATCAATAACAATAGATGAAGTGCGAGACAATTTTTCATCGGTATGGTTCCAATCTTCCTATCATCATATTAGAGCCTTATTAGATTTACCTGTGAAAGGTGCGACGTATGTTCACTCTAATGGCGTACCTTTAGGAAGCTTTGACCCTACGTATGCTGAGTTGTTGGAATGGATTGATAAACTAGGAATGGAATTTGTTGTACTCGGTGTTTCTGGTCACGCAACAGCTACACAAATTAAATGGTTGGCGGATGCTATGAAAGCAAAAGTGACGATTCCATTACACGGCTTTACACCTGAATTGTTGAAAGGTCCAAATCAAACTTTCTTACCTGAAAAAGGTGTGACTTACCAACTTCCCACTCTTAATAAAATGAGTCAATAAAAAGAAGATCCCGTTTACGGAAACGGGTCTTCTTTTTTCTTATATTTAGGCTCTATTAAACGGTAATGTCCTTAATGACGAAAATTCGCTCTCTTTCCTCGGACGAACTGTCAAGTCTCCCACTCGCCAGCTTGCCGATAAAAATCGAAAGAACTAAAGATACTCATTTCGTGATACTTTTTTATTTCTCATTACTTTTCCATCATTAACTTTAGAATCCAATTATCTGTTTCTCTTGTACCCTCATTTCCCAATGTACAAAATGCATCAATACTTTTTTCTACATCATCGTGTATAAATCCGTCCGTAGACTGTATTCCTTGATTATTCAAGGCTAACAATGCTGACTGAACCGCAACATTTGAACAGGTGGAGACCTTCATCGCACAACCCGCTTTCGCTCCATCACAAATCATTCCTGAAACATTACCAATTGTATTTTGAACTGCAGCTTTTACTTGCTGAAGAGTACCATCAAGTAAATAGACGATGGCTGCACTTGCCCCCATTCCAGCTGCTGTTACACCACATAATGCTGATAGGCGTCCGAATTTAGATTTAATATGGATTGTAATTAAGTGACTAAGCGCTACGGCACGAATCATTTTATCTTCTGATACTTGGAGCTTCTCTGCTACCGCTACGACCGGCAGCGTAACGGCAATTCCCTGATTACCACTTCCAGAGTTAGCCATAACTGGCAGTGTTGAGCCCGCCATCCTCGCATCGGAACCAGCAGCAGCAAGTGACATTGCAGCAGTAGCTAGATCATCCGATAAAATTCCTTTCTTGATATTTTCTTGTATGGTTTTCCCAACATTTAGACCATAGTTTCCAGAAAGCCCTTCATTTCCGATTACTTTATTTAGATCGATACTCTTTTTAACAAGTATGAGCTCATTAACATCTACCTGAAGTACCCACTCATATATTTCATCGACCGTTAACTTATCAAAATCTCCTTTTACTGATTGAACACTACTATTTTCGCAGCCACCACGGTAAATAGGTTCGCCATCAACTTCAATTAGCGTAATATTACTATGGTTGTCAGAAATAATTACTCGAGCATTCTGTTTGTCTGTTTGAACAATCACTTCGATATATAATCTCTTCGGTGTTTCCGCTTGGCTCGCCTTTACTTTTCCCTCTTCAATTAATTTAAACGCTACACGCTCATCATCCGCTGTAAGCCCAGTTAATACCTCTAACCCACTATTTGGGTTTCCAGCAACAGCCCCGATGGCTGCTGAGAAATCTAGACCTTTTCCAGTCATTCCGGGAATCCCAACAGATTTAGCATTTTTAATAATATTTCCACTAGCTTTTACAACAACTTCTTGTATTTCTCCGCTCGCATGCTTTTTCGCAGTTGCAGCTGCCAATGCAATGGCAACTGGTTCCGTACAACCAAGTGCGACAACTAATTCCTTTTCTAATATAGATAAAATTTTATTCTTCTCCATTTGCTCCAACTCACTTCCAAAAATTACTAACGAAATTTTTGCGCCTCTTTAACAATTTTAATGATTCAGAATCCATATAAGAAAATACTATCCTTTTTTTTGTTTAACATCAATACATCTGGTCGATGATGGTAGGATTTATGATGATTTTGTCAAAATGTACTTGATAATAGCTAATATCCATATGCTCAAAAAAACCGGCTATCCAATTTGGATGCCGGTTTTCGTTAGTCACTCTATTGTTCTTATTCAATGGAAGAATAATATTCCTCTTTTTTCACAGAGTCAAATCTACCTTCCCACTTAGACATAACAATTGTAGCTAGTGAATTACCTACTACATTTACTACTGTACGTGCCATATCAAGGAGTCGGTCAATACCTGCAATAAATGCAAGCCCTTCTAGTGGAATACCCACCGTTCCTAAAGTTGCTAGTAAAACAACGAATGAAACACCTGGTACTCCAGCAATTCCCTTTGATGTTAACATTAATACGAGCACTAATGTAACTTGTTGCCCAATACTTAAATCAATACCATACATTTGTGCAATAAAAATCGCTGCTAAAGCCTGGTATAAAGTGGACCCGTCCAAATTAAAAGAATAACCCGTCGGTACAACAAAAGAAACAATATCCCTTGGAGACCCGAACTTCTCCATTTTCTCCATCACTTTTGGCAATACTGTTTCTGAGCTTGAAGTAGAATACGCTAATAACAGCTCGTCCTTTAACACTTTTAAAAGATGAAAAATGTTAATACCGACTAGCTTCGCAATTCCTCCTAGCACAACAATAATAAAAAATATCATCGTTGCATAAACAAGAATCATTAGCTTTCCGAGCGGTAACAACGATTCCAATCCAAATTTTGAAACTGTAACACCAATTAATGCAAATACACCAAATGGAGCAAATTTCATAATAAGATTAGTTACCCAGAACATAGCATCTGCCGTACCTTGGAAAAATGCAAGAACAGGTTTTCCTTTTTCACCAATTGCTGCAATTCCTAAACCAAAAAGTACGGAAAAGAAGATAATTGCTAACATATTACCGTCTGACATAGCTTTGACAATATTACTCGGAACTATGTTTACTAATACGTCCGCAAAACCATGATGTTGAACTTCCTGAGTTGTTTGAACATATTGATCAATATTACCTTTTGTAAGTGTAGAAATATCCAAACCTACCCCGGGTTTAAAAATATTTGCGGCTAACAAACCGACAACAATAGCAATAGTTGTAACAAGTTCAAAGTAAATCAGTGTTTTTCCACCAAGCTTACCTAACTTCTTAATATCGCCAGTACCCGCAACACCTAAAATTAGTGTAGAAACAATGATTGGTACAACAATCATTTTTATCATGTTTATAAAGATAGTCCCAATTGGTTGTAAATATTTTTCAACTGCAGGATTTCCGAAAAAAATTGCTCCGACAATAATACCTAGTATTAATCCGACTAGAATTTGATATGCCAGAGTGAATTTAAACTTCTTTTTCATCAATAAGTCACCCCTCTTTTTATTGAAAACGCTTTCTTGTATTCAAAATAGCTTTTACAATATTATAAGGATGACTTATAGAATCCGACAAAATACGACATTTTAATATTTATTTTTTTCTGCTTGTTGTTTGTATTTTTCTTTTGTCTCTATATACAACACTTGCAAAAACTTTTTGCTATTAACTTTTATTTTTATTCTTTCTCTACTACTTTCTCTAATATGTATCATTTGATTTCTAATTTCTTGAAAGTCAAAATAACGAGGAGCATAGTATTCAAACTCAGGATTCGTGTAATCGATTGAACCTAAAGAAGCTAAATTATTTACTGCTACAAGAATTGTTCTACGTATACGCTGTTCAATTGCCTTACTTTCCTTTTTCGCCTCTACTTGATTCAACCCCATCTTGGTGGCAACGGATTCGTATAAATCTTTTAAAGGAGGTATTTGGGTCTCTGCATTATGCTGATTCATAATATGTTCCATAATAGAAACTATATCGTCACTCCCAACTTCTCCGATAATCCCCATATCATTGAGTATGGATAATACTATTTCCTTTACACTTTGCTGTCTCTGAACAGTTTTAACAGTTCCAATTTTCTCTAATGATTCGCGTATTGATTGAAGAGAATCTTTTAATCGAAATTGTTCCGTAACTTTTTTAAGAACACTCTGGACCTCCATACGATTGATTGGCTTATGAATAAAAAACTCTACACCTTTTTCATAAGCTTCTCCTACCATCGTTTTATTAACGATTTGAGATATCATAATGAATTGACCTTCATACCCTTCATTTCTCAAGTGCTCAATTGTTTCAATACCATCCATAACTGGCATCAATAAATCGATTAAAACAACATCCGGGTGCATCTTAAGTATTGGCAGAAGGCAACTTTCTCCGTTTTCTGCCTCGCCTATTACAACACCAAGATCTCCTTCTGTTATTATTTTCTTTAACATTGTTCTACTACCTGTATCATCATCTACTATAAAATAACGCAGTTTTACTCACTCACTTTCGTATACTTTCAGTTGGAATGTGGATTCGAAAAATCGTTCCTTGTTCCGGTGTTTCTATTTCAATTTGACCTACCAACATCTGAATAATTTCTTTAACATGAGATAAACCGATTCCCGTTGCAGCCACCCCTTGATCATTAAACTTTGTCGTATATCCTGGCTCAAAGATTATCGGTATATCCTCTTTTAAAATACCCTTACCTGAATCTTTTATAACGAAATAAGTATTTGTAGAGTCCTCGAATACCGTTACATTAATCTCACCTTTATTTATTATAGATTCAACAGCATTGGCAATTAAATTATTTAACAAAGCAAGAAGTGGAATTTGCTGATTCGTTTCAAAATCATATTGGACAGATAAATGAAAGTTAATATCTTTTCTTAAAAGTTCACTGTATTTTTCGTTAGCGGTAATAACAAGACTTATAACATCCGAAAGAAGAAGAGGCTGATCATTTTTTTGTGAAGTTATTTTAGTAAGCCCCGATAATATTCGTTGGGAATCTTTTTTTACTTCATGAATTTCTTGGGCAATACGTAGTGCTTGATTACCCAGATGATTTAATTCTCTCTTTTTTAATTGTCGATACAAATTGTGACTTGATGCAGTAATTTGTTCTATATGGTTCATTGATTTTTGCAAATAGAGGGTCTCTGCATACAAATCAGAACCGACTTTAAGCATTTCTTGCATACGTTTCTTTTGTTCAGATATGGTAATAGAACTAAATAAGCCTACAGCAAAATAACTTCTCAATAATGCTACTCCACTTATTAATGCCCAATCCTTAATACTTAAATTTGATTTGTGTAATAAAATATGCCTCATTAACTGTTCTGCACCATTTCCGATAAATTCGAATAAGACTGCCCATGCCCCCAGTATGAGTGGCAATGCTTTATATTTTTCGACTTTAACAATATGAAATCCAAGTCCAAATAAAAAATAAAATAAGAAAGCAGGTAAATGATTTTTTAAGCTAATTGATAGAGGTGCTTCATTTAATATTATATCCCCGAATAAGCGAAATCCAACAACTGTTAATCCTGTAATAAAACCAGTTCTTAAAAGAGACACTGGGGTCCATATTAGTATTAATAAAAAGAAAGTAACACTTCCTAATCCAAACCGAAAAGATTCTTCATCGAAAGGAATTACTTTAATTTCACTTGCAATCATTGTGAAAAGGGCAGTTAGAATCAATATGACTCCTTCTGACCTATTAAAATCCTTATTAAAAATTTTAGTTCGAGAAAACATTAGTATCACCTGAAAATGAATTTTTTTCTTCCTTTATATAAGATACAGTATTTTTTTATACTTTGCTTTACTATACACTGTCTGAATTCATGGTACTTGTTATCATACCTATTTCTAAGTACTAAATGATTAACCAACTTGTTTTACTTCTTTCTTCTGAATATATCAAGTCATTCTCTCAATGTTTTGACTTGGAAGAAAAGATAATAGTTAACAAAACATAACTTTTTAATCCCATTATTGAAAAATTATTCCCCTACGCTACTGTGTATTTGTTTTAGTACATATATCATCTCCACACCTTTTACTCATTTTGATAAAAAAGTTACTTTAATATAAAAGTTAGAACAAAAAATCAAAAAGTAGACGTCTTTGTTCTATTTGTTTTAAAATTTAACTATTAGCATTCATCCACAATAGAAAGTAGCTGAGAACATGAAGAAATCCCATTTAAAAGATAATCATGAAGTAATGATAAAAGAGGCGACGAAAGAAAATGCCCAACAAATGATCGAATTCTATAATATTGTAGGTGGAGAAACAGATTTTCTTTCGTTTGGGAAAAATGAATTTAACCGTAATATAGAGGAGTATAAAGAGTTTATAGAATCTACGCGACAAGAACATAACTCCACTATATTGTTGGCAATTTTACAAGAGGAGATTATCGGTATTGCATCTATTAATTCTAGTCAAAAACAGAGAATGAAACATGTAGGAACATTAGGGATTGTTGTTAGCGAAGAGCATATTGGACAAGGCATAGGCAGAAAATTGATGGAACAACTAATTCATTGGGCTAGCTCAAATGGGATAACGAAAAAAATTAGTCTCGTCACTCGTGAAGATAATAATCATGCCATCGAATTGTATGAAAAGTTGGGATTTGAAAAAGAAGGCATGTTGAAAAAAGACAGTTTCATTAATGGCTCATATTACAATACATTCGTGATGGCGTTATTTCTATAATCGCTAGCATCAAACTCTTCCTAAATGTTAATAAAATATTTTAAATGATAATCTCCTCAACTACTTTATTGAGGAGTTTTTTATGGCAAGAAATGAATTACAGAAATAAATGACTTAAATCGCCATATACCATCCTTTACAACAACCTCGATACACTATATCAGCTTCGTTTTATCATGATTCCACACTGAAATTTTTCCGATTTCTCTACAAACTGACACCTAAGTTTTTTGCTAAATTGATACTTTTAAATATACTAATCCTTTGCTAAGGTTATCAATAAATATGAAACAATACGCTTTAGCTCACGCCAAAAGTAATAACAACACTGATTTTGATAAAGATAAAAAGTTAAGGAAGGTTTATGTCTATGCAAAAAACAACAAAAACTCGTACTTTTAATTTAATTCTAACAGCAATGTTAATATCACTTGTATTCGTTTCAACTCTCGTTTTAAATATCAAGCTACCTATCGCTGCAAACGGGGGATTGGTTCATCTTGGCACAGCCATGCTCTTTATCGCATCTATATTATTTGGCCCGAAAAAAGGAGCTCTCGCTGGGGCTATAGGTATGGGGTTATTTGACTTAGTTTCTGGTTGGACCTTGTGGGCACCCTTCACAGTTGTAGCACGTGGACTACAAGGATATTTAGTTGGAAAAATTGCTTGGTCGTTCGGCCGTAAAGGAAGCAGTATTGCTTTCAATCTAATAGCTACCATTAGTTCGATTCCCGTTATGTTAGGCGTTTATTACATTTGTGAACGAGTACTTTACGGTAGCTGGATTATACCTCTAGCTTCTATCCCTGGAAACATAGTTCAAAATGTTGTGGGAATCATTATTGCCATCCCAGTCTCTGCTTTACTTAGAAAAGTTCCTGTTTTTAAATAATTATTAACTAATACACAATTTTTATTTAACCATAAAGTCCGCAATTACGATAAAGTTATAACTTTTATCGTAATTGCGGACTTTTTCAAACTAATAAAAGGTTATTATGGTTCTCACTTGCCCAAGAGAACAGGTCTCAGTTCATTGATTGGGCGAAGCAGCTTGATGCTTGTCCCCTGGAAGGTGTCCACCTGCAATTAATCTCAATTCATATACATGTTTATCTCTAAAACAAAGAACCTTCAATCTATAGATAGATCAAAGATTCTTTGTTTTTTTATCATTGCCTTTTCAATCTCTTTTACATATAAACGATTGTCCATTAATCAAATACCTTGGTTTCTACATTCAAAGAATTAATTATTAACTAAATCTGATTCATTTAGTCCAAGCGTATTTGCTGTTGAAGTATGAATTTCGTGCAGAATCTCTGGGTTTTCCATTAGTGACACACCATAAGAAGGAATCATCTCTTTAATTTTGGATTCCCATTCCGGCATATGTTGTGGGAAGCATCTATTAAGTATCTCAAGCATAGCATGTACAGCGGTGGAGGCACCAGGAGAAGCACCTAGTAATGCTGAAATTGAGCCATCAGCTGCACAAACAATCTCCGTTCCAAATTGAAGTGTTCCTTTTCCACCGGCCTCCGTATCTTTGATAACTTGTACACGTTGACCAGCCACTACTGTATCCCAATCCTCGATTTTAGCATTTGGGACAAACTCCTGTAACTCTTCAATGCGCTTTTCTTTCGATAACATAACTTGTTGGATTAAGTACTTTGTTAATGACATCTCTTTTGCGCCTGCCGCCAACATAGTTACGATATTATCTGGTTTTACGGAAGTTACTAAATCAAACATTGATCCAGTTTTCAAAAACTTTGGTGAGAAACCAGCAAACGGTCCGAATAACAACGATTTTTTATTTTCAATAAATCTTGTGTCAAGATGTGGAACAGACATTGGAGGAGCGCCTACTTTAGCTTTACCGTAAACTTTTGCATGGTGTTGCTCTACAACTTCAGGATTATTACACACTAAAAATAGTCCACTTACTGGGAATCCTCCAATATGTTTTCCTTCAGGAATGCCGGATTTTTGTAGTAAATGAAGACTTCCGCCTCCGCCTCCTACAAAAATGAATTTTGCTGTATGGTATTCAGTCTTCCCTTCAGCTTCATTCTTGACTTTCACTTCCCACTTGCCATCATTTGTACGTTTAAGATTTTCAACACTATGTCTGTAATTAATATCAACGTTATTATTCTTTAAGTGGTCAAGCAATATGCGTGTTAAAGCACCAAAATTGACATCCGTTCCAGAATCGATTTTTGTTGCTGCAATAACTTCATTTGCTGGTCGGTCTTCCATAATAAGCGGAATCCATTCCTTAAGTTTTTCATGGTCATCGGAAAATTCCATTCCTTGAAATAGAGGATTTTCTGACATTGCTTCAAAACGTTTCTTTAAAAAAGAAACATTTTCTTCCCCTTGTACCATACTCATATGAGGCAATGGCATGATAAAGTCCTTTGGATTATTTATCCGCTTACTGTTTACAAGATAAGACCAAAACTGCATGGAGAGTTGGAACTGTTCGTTAATTTTGATAGCTTTGTTAATATCTATTGAGCCGTCTGGTTTTTCGGAAGTGTAGTTTAGCTCACACAGTGCTGCATGCCCAGTTCCTGCATTATTCCATTCATTAGAGCTTTCCTCGCCTGCATTTTCGAGCTTTTCAAAAACTGTAATTTTCCATTCCGGTACTAATTCTTTCAGAAGTGTCCCTAAAGTTGCACTCATAATTCCGGCACCAATTAAGATGACGTCTGTTTTAGTTTCTCTGCTCATTTTTACCATCCTTATACCCTAAAATTTGCAGAAAAGATGTTGGTGTACCTCATCTCACACCTTTTCAGTCTCTATATAACCCTATCAAAGTTTAAACAAATTATTTATAGTTATACTACCTGTCATCATTTAATAATTATAGACTATTTAAAGCTAATAAAAAAGGGAGAAGTACTTCCATAGAGTTCCAAAAATATTTGAAGAACACAAGCTTTCTTTTAAGTGCATCTTATCTTCAACTTATCAAAAGTTGTTGAATTTATCTGAATTAAATGTTATTTTTTTACCGTGGAACTTTTATGCAGCTCACATTTGATTGTCTCAAGCCGTAAATCCAGCCGGGAGGGTGAAATTCAAAAGTTAAAAAACTGCTACAGATGATATCCTACTTGAATTAATGAACTTTAAAAATCAGCGTCAATCTGAATCATATTTCTTTTATTTATATTGTTCTTACGACATTGTATATCTATTCTTCCTGCTTAGTCCGTTTCAAAAATGAACAACTAACAAAATAGAAAGGTGGGTTGATGTTGAACTATAACCCTATTCTTATCATAATCATCCTTGTTGCTGCCTTGATTTTTTATCGCCAAATTAGCTCCATGTTCCAACCTATTAGAGGCAATGGAACCCGGATAATTATAACGCTATTATTGTTAACACCAGGATCGGCATTAATAATGAACCCAAATGCAGAGGTAACACCAGTAGAAGTTGCTGTTGCGTTGTTTCTAGGATGTGTTATCTCCATCCCTTTAATTCTTACGACCGGATATGAACGGCGAGAGAACGGAAGGATCTATGTGAAGAAAAGTCTGGCATTCGTCATTTTGTTCATATTAATTTTCACGGTGAGGTGGACCATACGTGGAATAATTGATATGGACTCGGATTCTCGAATGTTGCTATTCTTCGTCTCGGCATGCGGCTATATTATTCCTTGGAAAATTTCCAGTTACTATAAGTTTCGTAAAGTCTACTTATCGAATCGGGAACTTCAGCGCAATGGTTCGGCTTTTTGATACCATAGCTTCCATTTACCCTAAAGAATTAGACATTACAAAAGACACTCAGATAAACAAACTAAGGGACTTGAAGAAGTCCCTTAGTTTTTTACTTTGTTCATGTAAAGTTTCCCAAACTACTATAAAACTTAAAACACCGACTTTTGTTTATTGTATATACCTCGCCCATCTGCAGGAGATATTTAGTAGTTACTTGTGGTAAGGCTCGTTTTTAATAATACGAAATGCTCGATAAATCTGCTCGATTAATACTAACTTCATTAATTGATGGGGCAAGGTCATCTTACCGAATGATAGTTTTTCATCTGATCGGTTCAATACTTCTTCGTGTAAACCAAGTGAACCACCAATAACAAATGCAATTTTACTTCTTCCATAGGTCATTAACGATTCTAAGCCACTTGCAAGCTGCTCCGATGATTTCATTTTACCGTCAATTGCAAGAGCAATAACATATGTATCTCCACTGATTTTTGCTAAAATGCGTTCTCCTTCTTTTTTCTTAACGATATCCATATCCGCCTCACTTAGATTTTCAGGTGCTTTCTCATCAGCCACCTCTACTAAGTCCATTTTTGCATAACTACTTAATCGTTTAGCATATTCTTCTATCCCCAGTTTTAAATACTTTTCTTTTAACTTTCCAACCGAGATAATTTGTATATTCACAGGTTATCCACCTTTACATTTCATTTACAAACAAGTTATGCACAAAAGTTATGCACATATCCACAACACTTATCTACATATTGTGTTCTACTCTTCACTTGCTACAATATATATTGCTCGTTCATTACAATAGGTACAGTTTGTGGATAACTTTTCTTCATTCAATAACTTCTCTAGCATTGGAAAGGTTTTTTGTTCCGCTACAAACATGTCTAAAGCGTGATTTATATGGGTTTCACAACTGAATATTCTCAATTTTTCACTTCCTTTATTTTTATGAATAATTAATTAAGTTATGCACAAAACATTCATTGTTATCCACAATCTATTTTACCAAACGAAAAGCGAGTAGGAAAGAATAGCTTTTCTCTTCCTACTCGCTGTGTAAATCTTTATTTACAATAACAAGTTATCCACATTTTATAAACTGTCTGTATCCACTAAATTAAGTGTTAGATCCACTATTTTTCCGTCTCGATACACTTTAACTTTTAATTCGTCCCCAATTTCTTTTTTATTATATAAATGTTTTCTTAAATCAATTGTATTTTCTATTTTTTCTCCGTCCATCTCAACGATTACATCATAAGTCTTCATTCCTGCTTTTTCTGCAGGTGAATTTCGAATAACTTCGTTTACCACAACTCCTGTAGTTACTTCTGCTGGTAACTTCAAAGTATCTTTTTGATGAATTGCAGGTACGTTTGTTAAATCGACTAATGTAATCCCCATGGAAGGACGACTAACTTTACCATTTCGTTCTAAGTCCTCAATTATTGGAATTGCAGAGTCAACTGGGATTGCAAGGCCTATACCTTCAACTGCAGCCTCGGATATTTTCATAGAATTAATCCCTACAAGTTGACCTGCTAAATTTATCAATGCTCCACCACTATTACCAGGGTTAATCGCTGCGTCAGTTTGTAAAACTTCCGCTTGCCAATCTATCACACCATCTCCATTTATATCTACTGGTATTGCACGATCTTTACCAGATACGACACCAGTTGTTACTGATCCATAAAAATCAAGTCCAAGTGGGTTCCCAATAGCAATTACTGTTTCACCTTGTTTTAATGCATCTGAGCTACCAAATGTAATGACGGAATCTACTCCTTTAGCGTCAATTTCAAGCACTGCTAAATCTGTCCAAATATCGGTTCCTACAAGTTTCGCTTCTACCTTTGTTCCATCCGCTAATGTTACTTCTAGTGATTTTGCACCTTCCACGACGTGATTATTAGTAATGACGTAAGCTTTTCCACCTTCCTTTTTATAAATAACTCCTGAACCTGTTCCAGCTTCTTGGTTAGATTTCGTATGGTTCCAGAAATCGGTGACTGATTGAATATTTGATACACCTACTACAGCACCCGAAGCCTTCTCAACTGCTTCCGTAACACCAGTTGTCACATCAACAGATAGCTGTTGGGTTTCCATAGAAGTCTTTGTCGTTTTCGTTCCATTATTTGTTGGCAAATTTGTTAAAACAGATGGTATTAAGAACCAAACGAGCAGTGCTCCTACCATTACTCCAGCTAAGGCGCTAAAAAAATAACCTGCCAAACCTTTTTTCTTTTCTTTTATCGGTTCTTCCTGTGGCTCATATGGATTATAATCGTCCATTTTTCATCTCCCTTTCTTTTTACGTATATGTTTATGTTATTAATTTACCCAATTAACATTAAAATAAGATGAAAATTAATTAAAAGTTTAATAAAACATACTTGTAGAATTTTTATAATAAAAAAAGTTCCAAAAGCTAAAATGCTTTTGGAACTTTATTAATCACACTAACACTAATTCGGTTGGTACATTTGCATCCGTATCATGTAGATGCACATATTCTCCAGCTATAATACCACAAGATTGAAGTGTTTGTGTCACACTCATACGAGCAAGATCTTTCATATTATTATCTTTACTTAAATGAGATAAATAAATATTGGTATTTTTAGTTTCTATTACTTCACTCATGGCAACAGCGGCGTCTTCATTTGATACATGACCTACGTCACTTAAGATTCTTCGCTTGACAGACCAAGGATAACGTCCCATTTGAAGCATACTTACATCATGATTACTCTCAAAGACAAAAGCATCTGCTCCTTTAATATGCCCTTTCATCCGATCACTTACATAGCCGGTGTCAGTAATTAAAACAAGTTTTCGTCCATTTTCATGAAAAATATAAAACATTGGATCAGCGGCATCATGGGACACTGCAAAAGACTGAATGTCGATTGAGCCAAATGTTTTGATCGTTTCCATGTCGAATTGAAATCGTTGATCTAAAGAAACATTTCCTATATGCGAATCCATCGCTAACCATGTTTTCTCATTTGCAAAAATAGGTACTCCATGTTTTCTTGCGATTACGCCTAGTCCTTTAATATGATCACTATGCTCATGTGTAATAAAAATACCCGATAGTTTTTTCATATCACGATCAATTTCACTGAAGAGTTGTTCCATTTTCTTGCCGCTTAGCCCAACATCAACTAAAAAGCAATGCTCATCATTTTCCACATATACCGCATTTCCACTGCTCCCACTTGCTAATACACTAAATCTCATACTTATTACTCCTTACTTTACTGCTGCTTCTTGCATTTCTTTTGGCAAATCAATAACTCTTCCCTCAACTGCGTTTACAAAATACTCTTCTTTTGTTCCATCTGAAAGTTCAGCTAGTATATACCATGTTGGTGAAAATACTTGCGTTTCCGATGTTTCAACTAATCTGGAATATCCAAGACTAATCTCTTTTACAGTGGTGTCAGTTTTTAGTAAACCTCTTGAATATAAAGCTTTAATTGCTTGCATATAAGGCGATAAGTTTTTCGATTCATTATAGTCTTCCAAGTTGTCCAATATCGTTTGTTCATATCCAACTAGTTCTTGCTGATCATTCCAATAGACAACTACCTTTGCGTTCTTATTGTAATAGACAAATCGATTATTTACCTTTTGAAAAAATGAAGCAGAATTATTTTCCTTATCAATTTTCCATAACCCATAAGAATCTCCATGCAGTATATTTTCATGTACTAATTTTTCCAATGTTTCTTCTTCTGTTATTGGAATTGGTTTAATAAATGTACTAATTAAATGATCACTAGCTTTGATTTCCACTCTTTGGTTCGTAAAATGAGCTAATTCATCTTCACTAAAATTATGAACATTTCCTGAAACATAGGCTGCCGCTTGAATAACTGACTCCATTTTTGGCACTGTAATATTATCGAGAAAAAGTCTCTCCTCTATTGGTGTATCACTCTGCACTTCTACATCGAGTGCTTCATTATATCTATTTAAATAAAGAGAAAACAAAAATACATTTAATATAGAAAACACAATAATAAATATTGTCTTTGTTTTATTCCAATCCAAATTTTCCACCTCCAAGTATATCTGGAGACACTCGAGTCCAAATGCCCTTTGATAAATAATACCAAGAAGGTGTTAAATTTAATAATGGTTGTTGATCATCTTGCGACAAATAATAACTCACTACCATATCATCCACAGATGACGCTTTTACCTCTGACGAAATTAAATCATATGTGGTTTTCCCGGATGGTAATTGTACATCTCTTTTTTTAATAAGTGTAGAATTATTTAATGAATAATACGGTCTAATATATCGATAGACTCGATTCACTCCCCAAAATTGTGAAATTTCCGTACTCGTATCATTACTAAACACAGGTAACCCGTTCATGTAAAGCTGATAACTAACTTGTTGTGTAGCTGGATTAATACGATTATATCGGTAATCATCCGTCCAACCATTATGCTCATTTATGAAATCCACACTATGTTGAATGAGTTCTGCAGGAATACCAGGATTCTTACTCTCTGAAGCTGGATGCACATAACTTAGTCTTTTAAACAAAAAGTCAACAGTCATTAGAGCACTATCATCTGTATATTCTTGTCCATTTGTTCCAACAGGATTACTACGGACTAGACTAGGAGAAGTAAACAGAGCATTTTTAAACTTCTCTGGTGGAATTTCCTCTAAAATATACGTGTATCCGGTGATATTTTCTGGATTATCCGAAGCAAATATAGATAATTTACCCGGCCTTACTATTTCACTATAAGTCTTTAAGTTAACAGTTTGCTTTATTAAACGCTCCGACAACGCTTCTCTGTCCACTTTTTCCACGCGAGATTTATATACCTTCTGTTTGGTCGTATTAATGAAATAAAATACTACTTCACCTTCTGCAGGACCATTCATATCAATTACTAAACGATTAAATGAGATATCCGGAAAGTTATGATCTGCGAAAGAAAAAATGCTGCCAAATGTTTTAATAGGAACATCTGTAGGATACATAAACGTAATTCGATTCGACGTTGTAATATAATCATTTATTTGTTGAAAACTAGCTCTATTATTCACCGGTTCTATAGTTTGTAATTCCCAGTTTTTCATTAAGTTTAATACTTTTTCTATATTTAACGGAGTTTCTGAACCCGTCATTGTTTCCTCATGACTAAATAATACACGATAGGGCTTCACTACATCTTCTATTTTCTTTTTATCCGCAATGGAAATATCCACAATTGGTGTATCAATCGTATCGTAGGTGGGTGAAAAGGTCCATATAGTAAAGGTCAAGGTTAGGCTAAGCAAGATGAGCAAGATTAAAATGATAGATTTCACTTGTTCAATATACCTCAATCCCACTCACCTTCCTCTTCCATTTCAATTTCAAGTGTGAAAAATATTGTTGTTCCTTGACCTTCTTCACTTTCTGCCCAAATAGTCCCTCCATGTGCTTCAATCATTTCCCGGGCAATTGCTAATCCAAGGCCAGTTCCCCCCATAGATCTTGCCCTTGCACGATCAACACGATAGAAACGATCGAAAATTCTCTCTACATTTTCAGAAGGTATTCCCATACCATCATCCGAAATCATCACCTTCAACACTTGTTCCTTCACCGCTATTCCAAATCGTATATTTCCTCCATCTGGGGAGTATTTTAACGCGTTGGAAATGATATTATCAATTACTTGTGTTAGCTTATCGGTATCTATGTCTACATAATAAGGTGTGTCAGGAAGTAGTCGATGAAAAGTTACATTTTGTGATTTAGATAACTCAAAACGATCTATGATTCGATTAAAAAATTGATTAAAATTGACTATATCACGATTTAATTCATAATCTCTACTATCCATTTTTGACAATTGAAGAAGATCATTTACTAGGCGAATCATTCTTTGTGTTTCTGTTTGAGTAACTTGTAGAAAAGATGGTGCAATCTCTTCATCTTTCCACGCTCCATCCGCTAGAGCCTCTAAATAACTACTCATGGTCGTAAGAGGAGTGCGCAATTCATGAGATACATTCGCTACAAATTCCCTACGTTCCATATCAATCTTCTCTTGTTCAGTATTGTCATGAAGAACTGCTATGAAACCATTGACAAAGCCTGTTTCCTTTTGAATAACCGAGAAATTTACACGTAATATAAATGGCCGATCGTGTGTGCTAAAGTCAAGTGTAATTGATTCTTTAGAATGAATTAAGTCTTCAAACGGCTGATCCATGTCGATTCCTAATACAGAAGTAATAGGCCGATTTAGTACCATTTCTCTTGGAACTCTTAAAAATCGTAGTGCTGGGTCATTGATTAAAATAACCCTTCCTTTCCGATCTGTTGCAATAACTCCGTCTGTCATGTTGGTAAGAACTGAAGCAAGTTTTCTTCTTTCCGCTTCTGTCGTAGATTGAGCTTCCTGTAATCGATTTGTTAAATGGTTAAAGGCAATAGCTAGCTGACCAATTTCATCATTTCCATAAACACGTACTTTTCTGGAATAGTTACCTTTTGCCATTGCTTGTGCTTGTTTTCTCATGTCCGATATTGGTCTTGTAATTGTCCGTGCTATTAAAATACCAAGTACAATTGTTATCGCTAACGCAACTGCAGTTCCACCCGCAAGAATTTGATTTATTTCGTTCATTTGGTCAAAAACATTTTCTATATTAGATTCAACATACAAGGATCCAATTACTTCCCCTTGAGAAATAATTGGTGTTGCTAAAATCCAAATTCGTTTTCTTGTTTTCGCATCCAGTGAAATATTATTTTTAGGTGTTTCAGCAGTTATAGATGATCTTACTAGGTCGTCCATTGATCTTTGGCCAACAATTGCTTGATTATTTATATCTGAAGATGCGAGAATTTGATATCTTGCATCTATCACTCTGACCTCTTTAATATCACTTGAGTTAAGACCATACAAAATAGAGCGCAAACTTTGTTCTAAAGTTGCGTCTCCGTCGTTTCTAATTTTTAATATCTCTTCTCTTGCGCTAAATTCAATTAAACTAACACGATCCGAGATAGAATCTTGAAAGTTATCTCTTAAGGTCTTCTCAAGCTCCTTTACAAAATATAAACCAATTATTTGCATAGCAATTATTATTAATAATATATAAATGAACACAATCTTTACATGTATAGATTTAAAATAACCAACCTTCTGCATTCCTTCTACTCCTGTTCAGGATTTCGTAAGTAGTAACCAACGCCTCTTCTAGTTACAATCCATGTTGGGTGACTTGGATTATCTTCAATTTTCTCACGTAAACGACGAATTGTAACATCCACAGTGCGAACATCCCCAAAATAATCATAACCCCATACTGTTTGCAATAAATGCTCTCTTGTCATCACTTGTCCTATATGTTTAGCCAAATAATGTAGCAATTCAAACTCTCGATGAGTTAGTTCGATTGTTTCATCTCTTTTTAACACTAAATAAGCATCTGGTTGAATTGTAAGTAGTCCAATTTTAATATCATTCGTTACAACTTCCACATCTTCTTGTATTGTTTGATGTCTTCTCATATTAGCTTTTACTCGTGCGATTAACTCACGTGTACTAAAAGGTTTTGTTACATAGTCATCTGCACCTAATTCTAAACCAAGTACTTTATCAATCTCTGAGTCCTTTGCAGTGAGCATAATAATTGGGAAATCGTATTTTTTTCGAATTTCTCTACAAACTTCCATCCCATCTCTGTTTGGTAGCATAATATCTAATAACATTAAATCGGGTTGTATTTCTTCTACTTTCTTCAGAGCTTCATCTCCATCATACGCACAAAATACTTGATAGCCCTCTTTTTTCAAATTAAATTGTAGTATATCCGCAATTGGTTTCTCGTCATCTACTACTAATATTTTTTTACTCATTGATCGAACCCCTTTTCTTGATATGTTCTATTTATAAAGTATATTATTTTTATGTTTATTCTTTAACTCTAACATGCTTTTAAACTATACGCACCATTTTAAGTTAATACGAAGTTTACAAGTCGAGGATTGTCGAATTATTTCCCAGGAAATGAATGAGAAAAGCACAAGCGCCTATGTCTGACCCGACAGGCAAGAAGTCGTCGCCTTCATGTGCGTGAGGAGTCTGAATACTACTTCTTAAAAACAGTAAAAGAGATAGCCAAGCTAATGACTATCTCTTAGATATTATTTTAACACGGATAAAGGATTAATCGTAACACCATTTTTTTCTACTTCAAAATGTAAGTGAGTTCCTGTGGCACGTCCAGTGTTGCCCATGACACCAAGTTTTGAACCTTGAGGAACAGTTTCTCCTACTTTAACACTAATAGATGAAAGATGAGCATAAGTAGTTTTATAACCGTTTTGATGATCTACAATTACTCTTTGACCGTAAGTTCCATCCCATCCTGCAGCTTCTACAACACCGTTATCAGTCGCTTTAATAGTAAACCCGCTAGGACGAGCAATATCTATCCCTTCGTGTTTTCGACCCCAACGATATCCCATTTGACTAGATATATATCCACCCTCTGCTGGCCAAGCAAAGCTGCCTGATCCTCTAGATGGGATTACTTTTGTTCCTTTTAAAATAATACTATCCTTTGGTTGTACGAGAATTGTTTCTGTAATGAGCGACTCCCCAACTTGAACTCCATTTTCTTTTCGTACTAGATAAGTAGCAACTTTCTTCCCGTCTGAACCTTCTTGTTTTACTTTTGTATCACCTTTAAACATATCCGGTGCTGCTTCTACTGTTTTATTATGCTTCATAACCTCAATAGTTTTTTTCTCGTACTGAACTTCTACATTAATAATTGGTTTTAAGACAGTAACGTTTAACTCTTTTCCTATTTGTAATACGGTAGTTTCATCAATACCGGGATTAATCTTCAAAAGTTCAGCAATCGATAAATTATGTTTGCTTGCGATTGATCCCAACACATCTCCTGCCATGACTTTATACTTTTCTTGTTCTAATGTTCCATCTAATAATAGTTTTACAGCATCATCTGGAGATATAATTTTCTCTGGGTTTACATCTACTGTAACACCAGTAACTCTCTCTTTTAAAATTACATCAGCAATACGGGTTTCGTCTTCTTTTAATTGGGGTAAAGACTCAATAGAACTCTTTCTTGCTTCCAGTACGTTTAACTCTTCTTCCGTAACAAAATGCAATTTTAGTTTTCTAATTGCTTCTTGATATGCTTTTAAATCTTTGACGTAGACGGCCATCTCGTCATTTACAGATAAAGCGAATGCAGTTGCTTCTACTTCGATTATTTTATCTAGCTTTTTAAGTGTTTCCTCATCATTTGTAGATGCTGTAAAAACTTGTTCTGGTACAATAGAGATATTGGAACCAGCTGTAATGGAAAGATCTACGTACTGGTTGCTTGAAGCTTTTTCTTTTCGTTCTATAATATCTTGTATTTCTTTTTTATCAGATAATGATCCCACATATTGTCCATTAGAGTATATATGATATATTTCTTTTAATGTGCTTTTTTTACCTTCGTTTGCAAAAGCCATATTAACAGTTAGACTAGAAATCAACAAGAGTGATATGGCTACTTTTTTCATCATATTTGACTTTCTGTTTGAAAGAACATCTATATCAATATCTATTTGTTCTTCATTCTTTCTATTCAAAAACATGATAAAGCTCCTTCCAATTTCATTAAAAGATGATTTCTCTTTGTTTCATACTATTTTAATTTAACATAATTGATATAAAGAATGGTGAAAAAAGAGCCTAATGTAAAGTAATTGTATAATTACCACCATATTTTTAAATTATTAGCCAAAATTTACCTAAATCAATTAAATATTCATAACTTTCGACTTTTATATTTTACTTTTCACCAAAATAACTAAATTTTATACATATACTCTTTTTATTCAATGTTATATTTGTCATAATAGGAGATTATTATTTTTGAATATGCGTCGTTTCGACAAAAAAAATAAAACCTTTAGGAATTCCTAAAGGTTTTATATTTATATGCTATTTTATTTAGTAACTGTCCCTACTCTAGCGCCTCTTGAGTTGCTCTCCTAAGAAGGGTACTTGGGAGCCTGCCATAAACTCCATTATACTAACGCCAAACACTCGAGATAATATTAGTTTGTGTTCGATCTGGTCCTACAGAGAAGATAGAAATTGGTACACCAGTGAGTTGAGATATACGTTCTAAATAATGACGAGCTGTATCTGGTAGGTCATCTAATGTTTTGCAACTTGTAATATCTTCGTTCCAACCTGGAAGTTCCTCGTAAATTGGTTCACATTCAGCTAATATCCGAAGATTTGCTGGATATTCAGTGATTAGTTCATCCTTATATTTATAAGAGGTACAAATCTTGACTGTTTTCAGTCCTGTTAACACATCGATGGAGTTTACAGTTAGATCAGTTAGGCCACTTACACGTCTAGCATGCCTAATCACAACTGTATCAAACCAACCAATACGACGTGGTCTGCCAGTTGTAGTTCCATATTCCTTACCTACTTCACGAATTTGATTTCCTACCTCATCGAAAAGTTCTGTAGGGAATGGACCATCACCAACACGTGATGTATATGCTTTACATACACCAACAACATGTGATATTTTTGTTGGTCCTACACCTGCACCGATCGTAACACCACCGGCTACTGGGTTAGAAGAAGTTACAAATGGGTAAGTTCCTTGATCAATATCTAACATAACTCCTTGCGCACCTTCAAATAATACTCTCCGACCTTCATCCAACGCATCATTTAATACTTTTGAAGTATCTGTTACATATTTTTCAATTTCTTGACCGTAGTTATAAAATTCTTCTAAGATCTCTTCTACAGAAAATCCTTCTGTTTCATAAAATTTCTCAAACATTCTATTTTTTTCTTCCAAGTTACGCGCTAATTTTTCTTTAAATACCTCGTAGTCAAGAAGGTCTGCGATACGAATACCTACTCGTGCAGCTTTATCCATGTACGCGGGACCTATACCTTTACCTGTTGTACCAATCTTATTCACACCTCTACGTGCTTCTTCTACTTCATCTTGTTTTAAATGATAAGGAAGAATAACATGGGCACGATTTGAAATACGTAAATTTTCTGTCGTTACCCCACGATCATGTAAACCTTTTAGTTCTTTTACAAGTGCTCTTGGATCCACTACCATTCCATTTCCTATTACCGAAATTTTATCTTTATAGAAAATACCCGAGGGAATAAGGTGAAGTTTATATGTCTCTCCTCCAAAAATTATTGTATGACCCGCATTGTTACCACCTTGATATCGTGCAATTACTTCTGAATTTTCGGATAGAAAATCTGTTATCTTTCCTTTTCCTTCATCTCCCCATTGCGTTCCTACAACAACTACTGATGGCATGAGCCAGCACCTCCGCTAGACATTTTTATGTCCTAAATTAAATCAGTGTAATTGTACCAAGCTACCTCATTGGAGTCAATTAATTACATAGAAAAACACGAATGAATAAATGCGTTAAACATCCATCGTTCGTGTTTACAAGGAAAAATATTAAAATATAACTCTTTTTTTTTTTATTTACTCCATTTAGGTACGCTTTGTTCATAGTTTTATATCGCAAAAACGTTGCCGCTTTTCTTAAGCTGGTGGAGCTTGGTGTTGACTCCAGTCAATATTAACGAATTTATTGAACTCTTTTACAAAGGCAAGTGTAACAGTTCCAGTTGGACCATTACGTTGTTTCGCAATAATTATTTCAATCGTATTCTGATTTTCTGTTTCTTTATCGTAATAATCCTCTCGATATAAGAATGCCACAATATCGGCATCTTGCTCGATTGAACCGGATTCACGTAAATCAGACATCATTGGTCTTTTATCTTGCCGTTGCTCTACTCCACGAGATAGCTGAGATAAGGCAATGACTGGTACTTGTAGTTCCCTTGCTAGTCCCTTTAAAGAACGTGAAATTTCGGAAACCTCTTGCTGTCTATTTGCTTGGCTTCCGCCACTTCCTTGGATAAGTTGTAAGTAATCGATCAATATCATACCTAATCCATATTCTTGCTTTAAGCGACGACATTTGGAACGTATTTCATTTACACGTAT
Source organism: Psychrobacillus sp. NPDC058041 (assembly GCF_042885655.1). NCBI lineage: Bacteria > Bacillati > Bacillota > Bacilli > Caryophanales > Bacillaceae > Psychrobacillus > Psychrobacillus sp. NPDC058041. The sequence continues at coordinate 30,508 of NZ_JBHVRO010000007.1, read as the reverse complement.
ACCTGGAGTGTCATCAATAAAAATACCTGCATTCGATAAACTTCCCATTGCCATTGTAAGCTTCCGCCAGTCCTCAGTTGTAAGGGCACCTGTACGTAATACTTGGGCGTCAATATTTCCTTCAGCACAAAGCATACGCATGACTAATTGTTCCGCACCCATCTCTAAGCTAAAGATTGCTACATTTTCGTCTGTTTTCGTGGCCACGTTTTGTGCAACGTTTAGTGAAAAGGCTGTTTTCCCTACGGATGGACGTGCAGCTACAATGATTAAATCATTTCGTTGGAAGCCAGCTGTAATACGATCTAAATCACGAAACCCCGTTGGAATACCTGTAACATCGCCTTTTCTTGAATGAAGTTTTTCAATATTATCATATGTCTCCACTAATACATCTTTAATGTGTTGAAAGTCCCCAGCATTTTTTCTATTGGCGACTTCCATCATTTTTCTTTCAGCCTCTGATAATAGGGCCTCTACTTCGTCTTCTCTAGTAAATCCATCTTCTACAATTGTTGTAGCAACTCGGATTAACCGACGTAAAATTGATTTTTCTTCTACAATTTTTGCGTAATGTCCGATGTTTGCTGCTGTTGGCACAGCATTTGCAATTTCACTAATGTATGAAATTCCACCCACATCTTCTAATTCTTTTTTTGCAGAAAGTTCTTCTGTTACTGTAACTACATCAATTGCTTTTCCTTGATCACTTAAACGAAGCATCGTTTGGAATATTTTCTGATGAGCTACACGAAAAAAGTCTTCCGGCATAATAATTTCTGCTGCGGTTATTAATGCTTGTGGTTCTAAAAATATTGCTCCAATGACAGACTGTTCAGCTTCTTGGTTATGTGGTGGAACACGGTCCAATAATGGATCGCTCATTGACCTCTCTCCTTACGCTTCTACTGTAACATGGACTTTTAATGTAGCCACTACTTCATGATGAAGTTTAACAGGAACATTTGTAAATCCTAATGCACGAATGGCATCATTTAATTCCATTTTGCGTTTATCCAGTTTAATACCATGTGATTTTTCTAATTGAGCTGCAATTTGTTTAGTAGTTACAGAACCGAATAAACGACCATCATTGCCAGACTTTGCTTTTAACTCTACTGTAAGTTGTTCCAAAGACTCTTTTAACTTTTTTGCTTCTGCTAATTCTTCTGCTGCTTCTTTTTCGGATTTTTTCTTTTGTCCTTCTAACGCACTAATTGCTGCTGCATTTGCCTCAACTGCAAGGTTATTTTTCAATAAGAAGTTATGTGCATATCCATCTGCAACGTCTTTAATTTCGCCCTTTTTACCTTTTCCTTTTACATCTTTTAAAAATACTACTTTCATTCTGTTGTTCCTCCTTCTAATGACTCTACAATTGCTGATTTGAGCATTTGAATAGCTTCTTCAATAGTTGTATTTTCTAACTGGCAAGCAGCATTTGTTAAATGGCCACCGCCACTAAGCTTTTCCATTACTAACTGTACATTCACATCTCCAAGTGATCTCGCGCTTATTCCAATAACAGTATCACTTCTTCTTCCTACTACAAAGGAAGCTGTAATATTATTCATTGCTAACAAAATATCTGCTGTTTGAGCAAGTAATACTTGGCTATAAGATATATCTTCTGCTCCGTGTGCAATGGCAATTCCTGCTTTAAAAAATTCGACGGTTTGAATTATTTTGGAACGTTCAACATACGTATCAATATCTTCTTTCAATAGCTTCTGTACTAGTACCGTATCTGCTCCGTGCGTTCGAAGATATGAAGCTGCCTCAAAAGTTCTAGCTCCTGTTCGTAGAGTAAAACTTTTCGTGTCCACAATTATCCCTGCTAGCATGGAGGTTGCTTCGAGCATGGTCATTTTTTCATGCTTAGGCTGATATTCTAGTAATTCTGTAACTAATTCTGAAGTGGACGAAGCATATGGTTCCATGTATACGAGCATTGTATTAGATATAAACTCTTCGCCTCTTCTATGATGATCAATTACAACAATTTTCTCAGCCTTATTTAATAATTTCTCATCTATCACTAAACTTGGTTTATGTGTATCTACTACAACTAATAATGTTTTATCCGTTATTTTATTCATCGCTTCTTCCGGACTTATAAAGCGCTCATAAAGCTCTGGCTTCTCTTTTATTTCATCCATTAAACGAAGCACACTTTTATCTAATTCATTAAAGTCAATGACTACATAGCCTTCTACTTTGTTCATCTCAGACATTTTTCTAACTCCGACAGCCGATCCTATTGCATCCATATCCGGCATACGATGTCCCATGACAAATACTTTATCACTATCTTGGATTAAATCTCTAAGTGCATGGGATATAACTCTTGCTCGTACACGAGTCCTTTTTTCTACTGGGTTTGTTTTCCCACCGTAAAACTTTACTTTTCCATTTGGTTGCTTTATCGCTACTTGATCTCCGCCTCTTCCTAGTACTAAATCTAGGCTCGACTGAGCTAATTCACCGAGCTCAACTAGAGAAGTAGATTCAGCTCCAACCCCAACACTTAACGTTAGGGAAAATCCAAATTTAGATGTTGTTTCTCTAATGTCATCTAATATAGAGAACTTATTCTTTTCTAGCTCTACTAGAATAGATTCATTAAAAACAGCTAAGAAGCGATCAGATGAAATTCTTTTTACATAAATTCCGTATTTGGCTCCCCAATCATTTACACAAGATGTGACGATACTATTTAATTGACCTCTTGTTTGATCATCCATGCCTTGTGCAATCTCATCATAATTATCAATAAACAAAACTCCAATTACCGTTCGATCGCCGTAGTATAATGACTCCATTTCTATTTGTTCCGTAATATCAAAGAAATAGAGTAATTTTTCTTCCGCCTTATAGAGTACTTTATAATTATTGTTGTCTATAGAAATGGTTATTTCTTTTGAATCTTCTTGCTTTACAAACTGTTGAAAGTCCTTTGAAATAGAAAGAAGCTCCTCACCAATAATCGTATCGAAAGGAAGCTTTTGTGTCATATAAGGATTTGCCCATTCAATGATATATTGATCATTTATCAATATAATTCCTATAGGCATTTCTAACAGTGCTTCTTCACCAACTTTTTTCATTCGATATGAAAGTGTTTCTATATGTTTTTCAGTTTCTTCATATACTCGTTGTTCTAGAATCCAAGCATAAAAAGATACTCCTATAACTAATAAAGCAAATAATAACCCAACTAAAATGCTGTTAGACAGGATTAAATAAGATGCAACCCCACCGAGAAGCATAAACAAAACGAGTGGATATCGAATTGGTCGTTTCCTAAAAAAAGACGCCACTTGATCAGCTCCTTATTTTTTGTACCTGCCTTTTAAATAACTTCTTAATTTAAATAATAAGTCAAATACACCTAATACTATTGTAAACGTGTAAAGTGGTATCGCAAGAATTGTTACAACTACTGCAAGCCACTTTGGATAGCCAAGTACATGGAAATAATAATGAATTAAAGAAACCCCTTGTAAAAACAGAAGAACTCTTAATATAACTAAAGCATTAATAGTTGCTAAATAACCAAACGATCCAACCTCGTAAGAAACAAATAATGAGAAGATGGATACGATTAAATAATACCATAACACTGCTTTAGGTAGTCTAAAATCCGTAAACTGAGAAAACTTGGGTACTTCTAATTTCAACCTTTTTAATAAAGCTAAATTAATTACCAAGTATATAAAAGCTGTAATAAATACCGTACCAATAAAATAAGCAGGCATAGTCATTTTTGCTATCAATAAGCTTTGTTCTACAAGAGAATCATAATCTTTTGGTAACTGTCCAACCGATGACATAATATTTCCTACTTGTTCGTAGGATATTTCAGCAGCCCCCAAAAGTTGCTCCAGAACATTAATATTTAATACCGAAATAGAAATTACGTATTGTAAAGCTGTCATAAGTAACAAATAAATTCCTGAAGCCATTAGCATATAGAGCTTTGTCTTTTTACTTCGAATAGATGCACCTATGATAAAACCTAGTGGAGCTACAATTAACGCAAATAAAAAGCCGAAAACTCCACCAATTATAAAGGAAATTACTATAGCAATTATCGTAACCCATGCTGCTTGTTTTCGTTCAAATTTAGCACTATACCAAGCAATTGGTAATGGTACGATAAAAGAAGTAATGAAACCAACAAACGGAACATATACGGACATTGCCAAGAGGATAGAAAATAGTGCAATCATCATTGCTCCATAAGTTAAATAGCTTGTCTGATTTTTCAACATAAAGTACCTTCCTTTATTGTAATCATCTATCCATTGTAACAGATTATCTACTACAACTAAAATTCCTTTTATTTCTCATTGTAATATAAGGCAAAAAAACGCCATGTCCTTTAAAGATGAGTAACCGTAGAAATACCGTTGATTTCCGCTATGGCGAATGCTTTTCGCGGGCATGGCTTCAGTCTCCTCCTGTGGCTCCTACGGGATTGGTAAGCAACGCGACGAGCTTGCGCAGGAGCAAGGGAAGCGGCTAGATACTTGCCCCCTTGGAAAGCGGCCGCCTGTAGCGGAAGTCAAGCTGTTCATAGCATAAAGAAAGTATATACTCTTGTATCTTGTAAAAAATTATAAAAAAAAGACCGGTTTCCCGGTCCTTTTCATTTATTAACTTATCTCTCTTCAGAAGAGAATGGTAGTAAAGCCATGATACGAGATACTTTGATAGCTCGTGTCAATTTACGTTGGTACTTCGCGCTTGTTCCTGTCACACGACGTGGAAGAATTTTCCCACGTTCTGACACGAATTTTTTCAACAAATCTACATCTTTATAATCGATGTTTGTGATGTTGTTAGCAGTGAAGTAACAAACTTTACGGCGTCTTTTGCCTCCGCGACGTGGTGCCATAATAGGTTGCCTCCTTTTCGATTAAAGTAAAACGTGTGAAGTCATTTTAAAAAGGTAGATCGTCATCCGATACTTCGATTGGCCCGCTACTATTTGCAAATGGATCTTCATCTACACGTGTATAATTTTGCTGATTCATTGGTTGGCTTTGCTGATATGTTGGAAATGGATTTTGTTGTTGCTGTTGTCCTCCACCAAATGGTTGTCCCCCTTGGCTACGTTCACCAGAACTACTACGTGGCTCTAAAAACTGAACACTGTCTGCGACAACATCCGTTGTATAAACACGTTTTCCATCTTGTCCTTCATAACTGCCTGTTTGAATACGCCCTTCAACCCCAGCTAAACTTCCTTTTTTCAAAAAGTTAGCTGTGTTTTCCGCTTGCTTTCTCCAAACGACACAGTTGATAAAATCGGCTTCTTTTTCACCTTGTTGGTTGGAGAATGTTCGATTGACAGCTAGTGTAAATCTTGCCATTGCAACACCACTTGGAGTATAGCGAAGTTCCGGATCTTTTGTTAGTCTTCCAACTAAAACGACACGGTTAATCATCAGTGTATAACCTCCCTCATTCAGCTTTTGTTAGTCGATTATTATTTATCGTCGATACGAACAGCAATGTGACGGATAATGTCTTCATTGATGTTAGCTAAACGAATGTATTCATCGATTGCTTTAGAATCAGAGTTTACTTTAACGATTTGGTAGTAACCTTCACGCAAGTCGTTGATTTCGTAAGCTAAGCGGCGTTTACCCCACTCTTTTGCTTCGATGATTTCTGCACCATTTGAAGTTAAGATTTCGTTAAAACGCTCAACTAAAGCTTTTTTCGCATCTTCTTCAATTGCTGGTTGGATAATGTACATTAATTCGTACTTTCTCATCTATTTACACCTCCCTATGGTCTTTGGCCGACTATTTATAGCCGACAAGGAGCAAGTAATGCTATTACTCACATCAATGAATTGTAACATAAATAAATTATTATAACAAGAACTGAATACCATTGTTTTCATAATTCGTGTATATTTATTTTAACTCTAATCTGCGAGGAATCAAAGTACGACTGAATTAAAGCTAAGGTTTACTTAACATGGAGGAATTGCAAATGGAAAACAAAGAAGATTTCTTGTCTATTATTGAAATAGATTTAAAAAAAGTTGCTTGGTCTAACTTATTTTTGACCTTATTTCTATCCATTTTTGGTTTATTTTTTTATGCTTGGCTATACGATGGATTTACTATAACTTTTTCATTCCTCGATTTCCTATTATTTTTCATCGGATATGCATTACTTATAGTTCTACATGAATTTTTCCATTTAATTGGTTTTCGGCTTTTTGGAAACGTTTCATGGGGTTGTATGGATTATGGTCTCAATCTTAAACTAGGGATTGCATATGCGACAACAAAAGTACCACTTTCAAATAAAGCAATGAAGAGAGCTTTATTACTCCCTTTTTGGATGACAGGAATTCTTCCAATGCTTTTAGGCTATTTCGTAGAATCACCAAGTTTGGTTTTATTAGGAGCTTGGTTAATTGCAGGAGCTGTAGGAGATTTTGCTATGTATAAAGAGCTTAGAAAATATCCACCAGATGTATTTATTAAAGACGACCCTGTAAAACCAAAGTTATATGTATTAAGAAAAGTATAAGCGCCCTTTAAGGGCATCTGATCTTCACCAATTCCTTTGTGCTTCGGACGAAACAGTCGCTACATTATTAGCGTTAGAATTGTGTAGCTGGATTGTAGTGTGAAAGGTGGCGACTCCAGCAGGAGGCCAACAGGATGTTGGTCACGAAGGCGTTGCAACACGATGTGGCGCTCTTAGCCTTTGTTCCTCGTGAGACAGATTAGCCATCACAACGAACGCGTAGCGGCGCCCCCGCGGAAAGCGTCCACCTGAAACGGAAATCCGCAGTATTATTTCATTCTTTAAAGTACTATAAACGCTGGGTTCACAAGGTGGCTTTCGAGAAACGTGAGCCATGGTATTTTATTATTTTAAAAAAAGGATTAGCAATTTCTCGCTAATCCTTTTTCTTTATTAAACATTAAAACGGAATAACAAAACATCTCCGTCTTGTACTAAATACTCTTTTCCTTCTAAACGGACTTTTCCAGCTTCTTTTGCCGCACTCATAGAACCAGTAGCTACTAAATCATCGTAAGCAACGGTTTCTGCACGGATAAACCCTTTTTCAAAATCTGAGTGAATCACTCCTGCACATTGAGGAGCCTTCATTCCTCTACGGAATGTCCATGCACGTACCTCTTGAACACCTGCAGTAAAATAAGTAGCAAGTCCCAAAAGTGAGTAAGACGCTTTAATTAATTGATCTAAACCAGATTCTTTAATTCCTAACTCTTCAAGGAACATTGATTTTTCATCATCTTCTAGGGCTGCCATTTCTTCTTCAATTCTCGCACAAATAACTATTACCTGTGCTCCTTCCTCTGCTGCAAATGCACGTACCTTTTGCACGTATTCGTTTTCATCATCTGCCATAATATCTTCTTCTGATACATTAGCAACATACAGCATTGGCTTAATCGTTAACAAATGAAGACCTTTTACTACACGTAGCTCTTCGTCTGAAAACTCAACCGAACGACCGGATTTTCCGGCTTCAAAAGCTTCTTTTAAACGAGTTAAAATAGGTTCTTCTACCATTGCATCTTTATCTTTTTGCTTAGCCATTTTCGTCACTCGAGCTAATCGTTTATCAACACTTTCTAAATCCGCTAAAATTAATTCTAAATTAATTACTTCAATATCTGATATCGGATCAACTTTTCCAGATACATGTGTAATATTTTCATCATCGAAGCAACGTACGACTTGGCAAATTGCATCTACTTCGCGAATGTGAGCTAAGAACTTATTTCCAAGACCTTCTCCTTTACTAGCACCTTCTACAATACCTGCGATATCCGTAAATTCAAATGCTGTTGGAACAGTTTTCTTTGGTACTACTAACTCTGTTAATTTATCTAAACGAGCGTCAGGAACTTCAACAATTCCTACGTTTGGATCAATTGTAGCGAACGGATAATTTGCAGCAAGTGCTCCCGCTTTCGTTATTGCATTAAATAATGTGGACTTACCTACGTTTGGTAATCCTACGATCCCTGCTGTTAATGCCATCTATTTCCCAACCCTTCTATTTTCTTAACCAATTCATTTTATATATAACCTGTTCATTATATTGATTTCACCAATAAAAGTCTATCTTTACTCTAGTTCTGCTTGTATCAAACGTTTTTTCATCTTTTTCTCAAATTCTTTTCTCGGAATTAGTACACTATGCTGACAACCTTCACATTTTATACGAATATCCGCACCCATACGTATTATTTTCCACGCATTAGTACCACAAGGATGCTGTTTTTTCATTTCTACAATATCATTCAATTGAAATTGTTTACTTTCCATTTCACTCACCTACTTATCCTTAACTTTCTTCCGATCATTTTGGTCATGGAATTTTAACACCTTTTTGTTCGAGGAATTCCATTAAATCTTTTCTTATGTTTCTAGCAACTCCACTTTGTTGCGTTGGTTTAGTTTCTGCTGCAATCCGAATAACTATTTCAGATGAGCTAAAGCTTTGTACGCCTAGATAAGTTGGAGGTTTAACAAGTTTTTCATATTTATTTGGCAACCTTTGTAAAAATCCTTCTATATTCTTTTCCAGTTCCTGCATGTTTGTTTCATACGCAACACTTATATCTATTAATGCTATTGAATTGTATATAGAAAAGTTAATAACTACAGAAATACTACCATTTGGAATAGTATGCAATTCCCCTGTATAACTCTTTATTTTTGTAGTCCTCAATCCAATTTCTTCTACCGTTCCTGTAGCTGTACCAATTTGTACTTGATCTCCTACAGCAAATTGATCTTCAAATACAATAAAAAAACCTGTAATAATGTCTTTCACTAAACTTTGTGCTCCAAAACCTACTGCTAGACCTACTATTCCAGCGCCTGCCAAAAGTCCAGCTACTTCTATGTGAAACGCAGATAATATCGCTAAAATTGCAGTAAAGTAAACTACATTTGTCAATATATTTTGTAGTAACTTCATTAATGTAGTTTGCCGACGTTCAGAATACGCCAATGGACTTTTTTCTCTTACCAAAAAGACATGTTTAATTATTCTTTTCCCAATCCTTACAACAATAGCCGATAAAAGCAAAATCACTATTACTTTGAGGACTACCAATCCAAGATTTATCCAAGTTTCTTCATCTAATAATATTTTCTCTATATAAGGAATTGTAATGACTTTTTCCATATAGTTCTTTTTGTCTCCTCACTGAATAAATAGTTTGTTATTTACATATACTTGTCTTAAAAAGAAAGTGAGTCTATATATGAATTCTCAAGCTGCAACATTTAAAGATTCAACTACTATTTATTATAAAGAAACAGGTGTAGTTTGGCGCTTAAGTACACATTTTTTAGAAATAATCCCATTTGATCATCCAAACTTAGTTTTTTGTTGTATAGGAACAGATCGTTCAACGGGTGATGCACTTGGGCCAATGACTGGCTCATTTTTAACTCAGCTCTCTTCTTTTCCTTTTCAAATTGTTGGTACACTCGATAATCCATTACACGCTCTTAATATCGAAGCAATATCACAAGAGTTAATAAACTCTCCCTTAAAACCATATATTATTGCTATCGATGCTTGTTTAGGAAATTCAGGAAATATTGGACAAATTATTATCCATCCCGGACCACTATACCCTGGAAAAGCGGTAAAAAAGGAATTACCTCCAATAGGTGAAATTTCAATAAAAGCAGTAGTAAATATTGGGGGCTTTATGGAATATAATGTTCTACAAAGTACTCGTCTAAACATTACATTTGAAATGGGTAAAGTTATTTCCCGCTCACTTCTTCTAGCTTGGCATCGTTATAACTTAAAAGTTATAAATAAAAGTGACAGCTATTGCGACAACAACTAAGCTTGGGAGAAGATTTGCAACTCTTATTTTTGTTAATCCAAGTAAATTTAATCCAATTGCCATAATCATTATTCCTCCAGTAGCTGTCATCTCTTGTAGAAACAAATCAAGTGCAGCTTCTGGAATTAGTTTAGTGATTTGAGTAGCAAAGAGTGCGATTGCACCTTGGTATATAGCTACAGGTATGGCAGATAAAATCACTCCTATTCCAAGTGTTGCTGATAGAATAATAGAAGTAAATCCATCAATAATACCTTTACTAATTAATAATTCGTGATCATTTTGAAGTCCACTATTCAAAGCACCTAATACTCCCATTGCACCAATCACAAATATTAAAGTACCAGTAACAAACCCTTGAGCAATACTTCCTCCCTGTGCTTCTTTAGATCCAAATTTTTGTTCTATATAATTCCCTAATTTGTTTAACCATTTATCTAAATCAATCCATTCTCCAATGACTCCTCCAAATACTAAGCAAATAATAACCAATACAAAATTATTACTTTTCAACCCCATTTGTATCCCTAAAACTACGACCGCAATTCCTATTGCATACATAACTGTCTGTTTCATATTTTCAGGAATATTTTTTAGGAACCTTCCTATAATCGAGCCTATTATTATTAATATCGCATTCACTAGTGTACCAAGTAAAACCATCCCTATTCCTCATTCCCTATAGTAGAAATGAAAGAGCTTGATTTCTTTAAAGTAAAGACACAAAAGCTAATCATTTTCTAATCTAAAAAGTATACTTTCAAACTAAAAATTCAACCTATTTCTAGAAACAGCTAGAAATAGGTTATATTCTTAGTCTTCTAATAGTTGTAATATTCTTTCTAAGTCATCATCGGAATAAAATTCGATTTCTATTTTCCCTTTATTTTTGCCTTTAATAATAGAAACTGAAGTACCAAGTAACTCTCTTAATTCTGTTTCTTTTTCTACTGTGAATATATCTTTTTTCTCTTCTTTTTTTGTTTCACGTGGAACATTTTCATTTAATCGTTGCACTAATGCTTCTAATTGACGAACGTTTAAATTTTCTTTCAATGTTTTTAACATTATTAATGGTATATTCTTTTTCTTTTTTAAACCTAATAAAGCCTTGCCATGTCCCATTGATAATTCACCATTTGAGATTGCATTTCTAACTTCTTGAGGAAGTGATAATAATCTAATATGGTTAGCAATATGAGGGCGACTTTTACCTAACCTAAATGCTAGTTGTTCTTGGGTTAAGCTTAAGTTTTCCATGAGATTTTGATATGCTTCAGCCTCTTCTATTGCCGTTAAATCTTCCCTTTGAAGGTTCTCTAAAATAGCAATTTCCATCATTTGTTGATCATTTAGTTCACGAACAACAGCTGGAATTTCATCTAAACCAGCTAGTTCGGAAGCACGAAATCTTCTCTCACCAACCACTATTTCATACTTTGAACCTTTTTTCCTAACAATAATTGGTTGTAATATACCATGTTCTTTAATCGATTCACATAGGTCTGTCATTGCCTCTTCTTCGAAAATCTTTCTAGGCTGAAAAGGATTTGGTTTAATCTTTATTAAACTAATTCGCTCTACTTTTTCTGATTGATTCAAATCTTCCCCTGGAAACAATGCATTAAGCCCTTTACCCAATCCTTTAGCCATTACGGATCACTTCCTTCGCTAAATCTAAGTAAACTTCTGCTCCTCTTGACTTTGGATCATAAATAATAATTGGTTCACCATGACTTGGTGCTTCACTTAACCGAACATTTCTAGGAATTATCGTTTTGTATACTTTCTCTTGAAAATACTTTTTTACTTCTTCTATAACTTGAATACCTAAATTAGTACGAGCATCAAACATTGTCAAAAGAACGCCATCAATTTCTAAGTTCTTATTTAAATGCTTTTGCACAAGTCTAATTGTACTTAACAGCTGGCTAAGACCCTCTAAAGCGTAAAATTCACATTGTACAGGTATTATAATTGCATCAGAAGCCGTTAATGAATTAATTGTTAACAATCCGAGTGACGGTGGACAATCAATGAGGATATAGTCGTACTTATCTTTCACCTCAAGAAGTGCTCGTTTTAATCTTACTTCTCTTGAAATAGTAGAAACAAGTTCTATTTCAGCTCCTGCTAACGAAATAGTAGCAGGTACAATATGTAAATTCTCAACTTTTGTTTCTTGAATTGTTTCTACTACATTCACATCATCTATTAAAACGTCATATATACATTGATTTACATCACCTTTATTTACACCTACGCCACTTGAAGCATTTCCTTGCGGATCAATATCCACAAGTAACACTTTCTTACCTAAATATGCAAGGCAGGCACTTAAATTTACTGAAGTAGTAGTCTTTCCTACTCCACCTTTCTGGTTAGCTATTGCTATAATTCTTCCCACTCTTGCACCTTCTTTCTTATTGATTTATCTGACTCTATTACATTCTACCAAATTTTCTAAGAAATTTGGGTTTTATTCTTGTTACAAAAAAAAACTCTCACAATTTTTTGTGAGAGTTTGGAAAAATAAAAGTATATTATAATTTCTTTTTAGGTATTTTTACTGTAATTTGATAAAATTCTTCTGTATCTTCTTCTTCTGTCTTAATATTTATTCCACTTTTAGTTACCATTGATAAAGAATGCTTAATCGTATTTAAAGCAATTCGAACATCTTTACTTACTGCTTTTCTTTTAGGCTTTACTGATTTTTTCTCTTCTTTGCTTGGAGGATTCAGCAATTCTTCTACTTTTTCTTCAAGTTGCTTTACATTCCAATGTTTCTCTTTCGTCAAATTCATTAATTCGATTTGAACATCTTTTTCTTTTATTTGCATTAAAGCTCTAGCATGACGTTCAGAAAGTTCTTTTTTCATTATTGCTTCCTGAATTTCTATAGGCAACTTTAGTAATCTAAGTTTATTAGCAACTGTAGATTGACCTTTGCCAAGACGTTGCGCTAATGCCTCTTGGGTTAATTCGTGCAACTTCAATAATTTTTGATAAGCAACTGCTTCCTCTATTGCAGTTAACTCTTCACGTTGCAAGTTTTCTATCAATGCAATGGAGGCTGTTTCTTTATCACTTAAATTACGAATAATTGCTGGTACCTCTGCCCATTGCAGTTTTGACATTGCTCTAAATCTACGTTCTCCAGCAATAATTTCATACCGATCGTCATCCATCTTTCGAATGACGATTGGTTGAATTACACCATGAGTATGGATAGTACGAGCCAACTCTTCTATTTTAGCATCATCAAAAACCGTTCTAGGCTGATACCTATTTGGAACTATTTTATCAATTGCTACATTTACAACTTCCTCTAAATGATTTTGTGTAGGTTCCACAATTTCATCTTGTCCTTGCTTTTCGGAACTTCCAAAAAAACGCGAAAAAGGACTTTTCATCTCACAAGCACCACCTTTTAGAAACTCTGTACGCTAAATATTCACTATATAAACTATAATACTATAAATGTTTCACGTGGAACGTTCCTCAATCATATATGCCAAGGCGTATTTGGTCCAGATTTTATATCCAGTTTGATCGATAAACTCAATTACAAAATCTGTTCATCCGCCGGAAGCTTTAACCTTTGAATCAAGGTTAAATAATAGGTGTTTTGTTTGGAATACCTGGTTTTCGAGGGTATCTTTTCGGTGTGCTTTTTGTTTTAGAAAAGACATACAACGTTCTTTCACTATCTTCTATTGGTAAAAGAAAGGAATACTCTGCGTTTTTTTCTGAACCTAATATTTGAAGAGCTTTTTTGGCATCTTTAAGTTCATCTAATGCACTAGCTGCTTTCATTGCTATAAATCTACCATCTATTTTAACTAATGGCACACATAATTCAGCAAGTACGGAAAGCCTTGCAACAGCCCTTGCTGTTACAATATCATAACTTTCTCTATATTTGGAGTTTTGACCAAATTCTTCTGCTCTTGCATGCACAAAGTTTACATTAGATAATTGTAATTCTTTGCTAAGATGAGTTAAAAATTGAATTCTTTTATTTAATGAATCAACTATCGTAACCTTTAAATTTGGAAAACATATCTTTAAAGGAATACTAGGAAAACCAGCTCCTGCTCCTACATCACACACAGAGTATGAGCCAGTAAAATCTTCATAAAAAGAAGCACTAATAGAATCAAAAAAATGTTTTAAGTATACGGCTGGCTCATCCGTAATTGCTGTTAAATTCATTTTTTCATTCCATTCAACAAGTAATTCAAAATACTTTCTGAATTGCTGTACTTGATTAATAGTTAGTTCAATACCTTTTTCATGAAGGGCTTGAATGAATTGTTCCTCGTTCATGTAGTTCTCCTTATCAATTTAGACTACCCAGTGATTTTTGCAATTTTTCCATGTTCAATATAGATAAGTAAAATTGAAATATCAGCTGGATTTACTCCTGAAATTCTAGATGCTTGTGCAATAGACAATGGTCGTACTTGCTTTAATTTTTGTTTAGCTTCTGTTGCTAATCCTGAAATTACATCATAATCTATTTGATCTGGAATTTTTTTGTCTTCCATTTTTTTAAGTTTTTCTACTTGCTGAAGAGATTTTTCAATATACCCTTCATACTTAACTTGAATTTCAACTTGTTCTTTCTCTTCAGATGTTAATACCACATCTGATGGAGCTAGTTCAGAAACTAAATCGTAGTTCATTTCTGTACGCTTCAGTAAATCCGCAGCTCGAATACCATCTTTTAATTCGCTTCCTTCCACGCTACGAATTAAAGTCTGAGTCGCATCATTAGGTTTAATCATCAATGTACGCAAACGGTGTAGTTCCTGTTCAATTCTTTGTTTTTTCGCCAAAAATCTATCATAGCGCTCTTGGGGAACAAGACCTATTTCATATCCCATTTCAAGAAGACGTAAATCTGCATTATCGTGACGTAATAACAGACGATATTCTGCACGGGAAGTTAATAAACGATAAGGTTCATTCGTACCTTTTGTAACTAAATCATCTATTAAAACTCCAATGTACGCATCTGATCTACTTAACACTTTTTCTTCTTTTTTTAGTACTCGTAAAGCAGCATTAATTCCTGCCATTAAACCTTGACCAGCAGCTTCCTCGTAACCAGAAGTCCCATTAATTTGTCCGGCAGTATACAAGTTTTTAATTTTTTTCGTTTCGAGTGTTGGCCAAAGCTGTGTTGGAACCATTGCATCGTATTCAATTGCGTAGCCCGCACGCATCATCTCTGCCTTTTCAAGTCCCGGAACTGAGGCAATAAGACGACGTTGAACATGTTCTGGCAGACTAGTTGAAAGTCCTTGCACATATACTTCCTTTGTATTTCTACCTTCTGGCTCTAAAAATATTTGATGACGTGGCTTATCACTAAAGCGTACTATTTTATCTTCAATAGATGGACAATATCTAGGTCCAGTACCTTTAATCATACCTGAATACATAGGAGAAAAGTGTAAGTTTTCGTTTATAATTTCATGTGTTGTTTCTGTTGTATATGTTAACCAACATGGTAATTGATCCATGATGAAATCAGTGGTCTCAAAACTGAAAGCCCTTGGAACATCATCTCCAGGTTGAATTTCTGTTTTACTATAATCGATTGTTTTACTATTTACACGAGGGGGAGTTCCTGTTTTAAAACGAACTAAATCAAATCCAAGATTTCGAATACTATCCGCTAATTTTATAGATGGTTGTTGATTATTAGGTCCGCTTGAATACTTTAGGTCTCCAATGATTATTTCACCACGTAAAAAAGTTCCTGTAGTAATAACAACTGTTTCCGCTCGATATATAGCACCAACTTGTGTTACTAGACCGATAACTTTTTCATCTTCCACGAGTAATTCTTCCACAACTGCCTGATGAATTGTTAAATTTTCTTGCTCTTCTAATAAGCGTTTCATTTCATTTTGATATAGTACTTTATCCGCTTGTGCTCTTAACGCCCGAACAGCCGGACCTTTCGCTGTATTAAGCATCCTGATTTGTATATGTGTTTTATCTATTACTTTTCCCATGGCGCCACCTAATGCGTCTATTTCACGCACGACAATTCCTTTTGCAGGTCCTCCGATGGATGGATTACATGGCATAAATGCAATCATATCAAGATTTATTGTTAAAACAAGCGTTTTTACGCCCATTCTAGCAGCTGCAAGTGCTGCTTCTACACCAGCATGTCCTGCTCCAACAATAATCACATCGAACTTGCCTGCTTCAAATTTTGGCATGTTCGTTACTTCCTCTCAATTAATTATTTTCCTAAACAAAATTGTGCAAATAACTGATCAATTAGGCTTTCTTCTACTGTGTCACCAATAATTTCCCCTAATATTTCCCACGTTCTCGTCACATCTATTTGAATAATATCAACTGGAACGCTCTCAGTTGCTGCTTCAATTGCATCTGTTACGGTTGTTTTTGCTAGATGTAGCAAAGAGATATGACGTGCATTTGAAACATATGTCAAATCGGATGATTCAATTGAGCCTTCAAAGAATAAAGAAGCGATTGCTTCTTCTAACTCATCTACTCCTTCTTCTTGTAGTAAAGAAGTTGTAACCACCCGCTTATCTGATGCTAATCGTTTTACTTCATTCATATCAATTTTAGTAGAAAGATCTGTTTTATTTATGATCACAATACAATCCATACCTTCAATTGCTTCAAATAATCTACGATCTTCTTCTGTAAGTTGCTCAGCATTATTTAGAACTAGAAGAATAAGGTCTGCTTCATTTAGAACTTGACGCGACTTTTCTACTCCAATTCGTTCAACAATATCTTCTGTTTCACGAATTCCAGCAGTATCTACTAATTTTAAAGGAACTCCACGTACATTAACATACTCTTCTATTATATCTCTAGTTGTTCCTGCTATATCTGTAACAATTGCTTTATTTTCTTGAATTAAACTATTTAAAAGTGATGACTTACCTACATTAGGTCTGCCAATAATAGCCGTTGAAAGTCCTTCTCTAAGAATCTTCCCTTGGGATGAAGTGAGTAATAGTTTGTCTATCTCTTCCCTAACCCAAGTACATTTTTCTATTATCATTGGCAAAGTCATTTCTTCTACATCATCATATTCTGGATAATCAATGTTCACTTCTACTTGTGCTAAGGTTTCTAGTAGTGCTTGCCTCAATGTTTTAATAAGTCTAGATAATCGGCCATCCATTTGTCCTAGAGCAACATTCATCGCTTTATCTGTTTTTGCTCTTATTAAATCCATGACAGCTTCTGCTTGTGATAAATCGATTCGCCCATTTAAAAAGGCACGTTTTGTAAATTCACCAGGCTCTGCAAGTCGTGCTCCATTAATCAAAACTAGTTGTAGAACACGATTAACCGTTACTAGACCCCCGTGGCAATTTATCTCTACAACGTCTTCTCTTGTAAAGGTTTTAGGGCCCTTCATCAAAGATAACATTACCTCTTCTACTACCTCATCCAACTTCGGATCTATCAAGTGCCCATAGTGGATAGTATGTGATAATTGGTTTAGTAAATTTTTCCCGTTTGGTGAACGAAAAACTTTATTTGCTATTGATATTGCATTAGGTCCGCTAAGTCTAACTATTGCAATAGCACCTTCTCCTAGTGGAGTTGAGATAGCAGCTATTGTATCAAATTCCACTGATGTTCACCTCCTTACAAATGATTACTTATTCACATGTGGATAAGTAAAACGAACATGACTATCTAACATCTAACAATAACACAAATCATTAAAAATCAGAAGTATAGAAGATTTTATTTCTGTGAACAAAAGTTATTAACATACCAATTTCACATAAGAAAAACGGATTTTAGCTAAAAAGCTAAAATCCGTTTTTACTTATTTTATTGGTTCAATAACTAAATGACGATTTGGATCAGTTCCAACTGAGTAAGTTTCAATATCTACTCGAGCAGATAATGCATTATGAATTATTTTTCTTTCAAAAGAGGACATTGGCTCAAACTCTACTTTGCTGCCAGTCCGCACTGCTTTGTCGGCCATTCGTTCTGCAAGTTGCTCTAACGATTCTTGTCTACGCTCACGGTAATTTCCAACATCCAATTTAATAATAATAAATGAATTAGAAAATTTATTTGCAACAAGCTGGGCTAAATTTTCCATTGCATTCAATGTTTGGCCGCGTTTACCAATTAATAATGCTGCTTTATTACTATTTAAATGAAGATGTATGAATTTACCTTCTTGTTTCTGCTCAATCATTAAATCATCAATTTTCATTTCTTTCGCTATTTCACGAATATATTCAATCGTTTCTTCTATTGCTTTATTATTTGAGCCTTCGGGATTAACCCCGACATTCAAATTAGAAATATCATTAGTATCTATTGGTTCTTCAATTTTCTCTAGAGACTGTAAAACTTCTTCAATCTTTTCCTCTTTTTTAAGAACAGTTACTTGAACAACTGCAGGTTTAACTCCAATTCCAAGAAAACCTTTTTTACCTTCATCTAATACTGTAATTGTAACTTCTTGTTTCGATACTCCAAGTTTTTCCAATGCGACAGTTATAGCTTTTTCTTTTGTAGGTGCAGTTTGCGTAATCTGATTCATTTTTTTGCCCCTCCTATTTTGACTGGCTCAGCCTTAGGTTTATTCCAAGGTTTATAAATGAATAAATTTTGAATAATAGAGATAATATTTCCAATAACCCAATACAATGTTAACGCTGCAGGTAAAACCGTACCGAATCCAATGATCATAAATGGCATAATATACATCATTATTTTCATTTGAGGATTATCCATTGCTGGACCAGTTCTCAAAACGAAAAATTGCATTAAGCCTGCAAGTATTGCTAATGTGATACTTGGATCTGCTAGTGCAAAACCTAAAAAACTACCTAAATCAATTTGAGGCGTGTTATTCATTCGACTAATTGCATGATAGAAGCCTATAAGAATTGGCATTTGAACAAAAACCGGTAAACAACCAGCTGCTGGATTAATACCTCTTTCTTTAAAAAGAGCCATCATTTCTTGTTGATATTTTTGTTGTGTTGCTGCATCTTTTGAACTGTACTTCTCTTTTAATTTTTTTAATTCTGGTTGAACTTCTTGCATATTTTTAGAACTTTTTGTTTGTTTAATCATTAATGGTAATATTACTAGACGAATAATAATAGTTACTGTAATAATACCTAAACCATACGTACCAAGCAAATCTTTAAAGAATGTAATTGCTGATACCAATGGCCAAACAATATAATGATTCCAAAAGCCTTCAGAGTCTACATAAATCGGTTCTTTAAATTCCGAACACCCAGCTAGTAAAGCAATTGTTACTACGAGTAAAAGTAGTAATGATAATTTTTTTCTCAACCTTCTTCCCCCTATTTAGAG
The DNA here is from genome assembly GCF_042885655.1 of Psychrobacillus sp. NPDC058041. Lineage (NCBI taxonomy): Bacteria > Bacillati > Bacillota > Bacilli > Caryophanales > Bacillaceae > Psychrobacillus > Psychrobacillus sp. NPDC058041. The sequence goes on along the minus strand of NZ_JBHVRO010000007.1, from coordinate 11,243 downwards.
CAAAAATATATATTCATTCTATATTACCATTTAACAGAAAAGTCTTCACTAGCTTTTCTTTTTTACAACCTTCGCTATTTTCAACACATGTTCAAGACTTTTCTTCGATTCATGAAAATCCAATTTGGCCGCCGGGTTTCTGGCGATAATAATATAGTCCTTATTTGGATCCACTTGATCCTTTAATTCTAAGAAGGTTTGTCGTATATATCTCTTTATACGATTTCGAACAACAGCATTCCCTACTTTTTTACTGACAGATAAACCAACGCGAAAATAATCTTGTTCTTTTTCTAAACAATAAACAACAAACTGTCTATTTGCATAAGATTGTCCTTTTTTAAAAATCGTCTGAAACTCTTTATTCTTTTTTACTCGTTGTTTGTTATTCATCGGTTCACCTGCTCCAACTAATCTTTTTAACAGAAAAAAAGACCACTGAAATGGTCAGTGGACTTATGCTGATAATACTTTTCTTCCTTTTGCACGACGGGCTGCTATTACGCGACGACCGTTTTTTGTACTCATACGTGCGCGGAATCCGTGATTTTTGCTACGTTTACGGCTATTTGGTTGGAATGTACGTTTCATCTATATGACACCTCCTGAGTGATTATCTTAAAAACTTCTTTAGACAGTCTCCGATATTATATATAAAATGCCTACCTTTTGTCAATTACTATTTCCAGACTCTTTATTACTACAATAAATAAGTTATCCACATTAATAATAATAGTAGAAGTTCTGAACTGTTAATAAAAAAAATAACAACAAAATTATCCACAATGCTTATGAACATGTTTTAAACATAATCATACCTTGTGGACAACTCTACTTGTTAATAATTTTACTTTTGTGGATAACTCTTAATTCTCTTGTAATATCCTCATTTTTTTGATACGATATTTGTGTTTTACTTTTCTAATAGAATTTCACACCCAAAATATTATCCACAACTGTTAATAATATGTGGACAAGTTTTTCCACTACCGTTTATAATGTTTATCCACAGATGGTGGATTTGTGTATATCTCATTTTATTTATACATATTTATTAATCAAAAAAAAGGAGATTAGATTATTGGAACATTTAGAAGAACTATGGGCTAAAGTTCTCTCTGAAGTAGAAAAAAAGACATCTAAACCGAGTTTTGAAACTTGGTTAAAGTCAACTAAACTACTTTCATATCATGGAGAAACTGTAACGATAGCTGCTCCTAATTCCTTTGCAAGAGATTGGCTTGAAAATCATTATGTTCATCTAATTGCCGGCATACTAACTGAGTTAACGGGCAATGAACTACTTATTTCATTTGTTGTACCTAAAAATCAAGGTTTAGATGATTTTGATGTACCAAGTCCTAAAATACCTGCAAATCATGGAGATCAACCTGATTTTTCACCAGGAATGTTAAATTCCAAATATACTTTCGATACATTTGTAATAGGCTCAGGAAATCGTTTTGCTCACGCTGCATCTTTAGCAGTGGCAGAAGCTCCTGCAAAAGCATATAATCCTCTTTTTGTTTATGGAGGAGTTGGATTAGGTAAAACCCACTTAATGCATGCGATTGGTCACTATGTTCAAGAACACAATCCAAATGCTAAAGTGGTTTATTTATCTTCTGAAAAATTTACGAATGAGTTTATTAACTCTATTCGCGACAATAAAACAATCGAATTTCGAAATAAATATCGTAATATTGATGTCCTATTAATTGATGATATTCAATTCCTAGCAGGAAAAGAATCAACTCAAGAAGAATTTTTTCATACTTTTAATGCTTTACACGAGGAATCTAAACAAATCGTTATTTCAAGTGACCGACCACCAAAAGAAATTCCTACACTTGAGGACCGCCTTCGTTCCAGATTTGAGTGGGGTTTAATCACAGATATTGCACCACCTGATTTAGAAACAAGGATTGCTATTTTACGAAAAAAAGCAAGAGCGGATGGTTTAGATATAACGGATGAGGTAATGGCTTATATTGCAAATCAAATTGATTCGAATATCCGTGAATTAGAGGGTGCTCTAATTAGAGTCGTTGCATATTCTTCTCTTGTAAATAAAGATATTAATCCTGATTTAGCTGCAGAAGCGCTTAAAGATATTATGCCCAATGCTCGTCCACGAATTATTACAATTCTAGATATCCAAAAAGTTGTTGGAGAGCATTTTCATATTAGACTAGAAGATTTCACTGCTAAGAAACGTACTAAATCTATTGCCTTTCCTCGTCAAGTAGCAATGTATCTTTCACGAGAGCTTACTGATTTCTCTTTACCTAAAATCGGAGAAGAATTTGGGGGGCGCGATCACACTACCGTGATACATGCGCATGAGAAAATTACTAGAATGCTAAAAGATGACATAAACTTACAAGATGATGTGAAACAAATAAAATCAATTTTAGGCCGTTAAAAGTAAATGTGGATAAGTGATTTGATTCTCAGTGGTTTTAAACACAACTTATTCACATGTGGATAGTTTAGTGTACGTAAGAAAAAAGAGAGTTATCAACAAATCCACAAGCCCTATTACTATATCTATTAATCTTTTAAATAAATAATAATTATATAAGTGAGGTAACAAAATGAAATTCGATATAACAAGAGATAGATTGTTAGAAGGATTAAATGATGTAATGAAAGCAGTTAGTTCCAAAACAACTATTCCGATATTAACTGGTCTAAAATTAGAAGTTGTAGATAAAGGACTTTATATAACAGGTAGTGACTCAGATATCACTATCCAAACATTTATCCCAGTAGAAAAAAACGGAGAACAAATTATTAGAATCACAGAAACAGGTTCTATTGTTTTACAAGCAAGAGTTTTTAATGAGATTGTTCGTAAATTACCTACAAATGATATAGAAATTGAAGTAACTAATCAGTTTCAAACACATATTAGATCTGGAAAATCAGAATTTAGCTTAATAGGATTAGATGCAACTGAATATCCTTTACTTCCACAAATTGAGGAAAATCGTCAATTTGTTATGCCTTCTGATTTATTGAAATCTATTATTAAAGAAACTGTATTTGCAGTATCTACATCTGAAAGTCGTCCGGTACTTACCGGTGTAAACTGGCAACTAAAAGATGGTGAACTTCATTGTGTAGCAACAGATAGCCATCGACTTGCTAGAAGAAAAACTGTTATAAATGAATTACCTGAAGAAGAATATACTGTCGTAATTCCTGGTAAAAGTTTAAATGAGTTAAATAAAATTTTAGAGGAGACTTCATCTGAGGTAGCAATTGTAATGACCCAACAACAAATTTTATTTAAAACTGAAGATGTATTATTTTATTCAAGATTATTAGAAGGAAATTATCCAGATACATCCAGACTAATACCAAGTGAATATAAAACTACGATTTTAGTAAATGGAAAGTCGTTGTTGCAAGCAATAGATCGCGCCTCTTTATTAGCTAGAGAAGAAAGAAATAATGTTGTTCGTTTTTCAACTATTGGACAAGGTTTTGTTGAAGTATCCTCCAATTCTCCCGAGATCGGAAATGTAGAAGAACAAATTTTGGCAGAATCAATTGAGGGAGAAGAATTGAAAATATCTTTTAGCGCTAAGTATATGATGGATGCCCTAAAAGCAATTGATGGACAAGACATAAAAATATTATTTTCAGGAGCTATGAGACCTTTTGTTTTGAAGTCCGTACATGATGACTCCATTTTGCAACTAATATTACCTGTAAGAACATACTAATTTCGAGATAGTCACTACGGTGACTATCTTTTTTACTTATTTGATTATTTAGAGTAAAATGAAGGGATAATGAAAATGAGAAGAGGTTGAATTATTTTTGGAAGAGATTCGATTTGACTCAGAATTTATCACACTTGGTCAATTATTAAAAATGACAGATGCAATAAGTTCTGGTGGAATGGCTAAATGGTTTTTAAGCGAAAATATCGTTTATGTAAATGGAGAAGAGGAACAGCGAAGAGGCCGTAAACTTCGAAATAATGATATTGTGAATATTCCAACTGTAGGAAGATTCCAAATGATTGGACCAGAGAACGGGGATTGATATGTATATCGAACGATTAGAGTTAAAAGATTACCGTAATTATGATTCAATTCAATTGGAGTTTTCCTCTAAAATTAATGTATTACTTGGAGAAAATGCCCAAGGTAAAACAAACTTAATGGAATCACTCTATGTTTTATCCATGGCAAAGTCACACCGAACAGCTAACGATAAAGAATTAATACGTTGGGAAGCAGACTATGGTAAAATAAAAGGTGATATTCAAAAGAGATATGGTCGTTTACCTTTGGAATTAGTTTTGTCGAAAAAAGGAAAAAAAGCAAAAGTAAACCATATTGAGCAAACAAAGCTTAGTAATTATATTGGACAATTAAATGTCGTAATGTTTGCTCCTGAAGATTTATATTTAGTAAAAGGTAGTCCACAAGTTAGAAGACGATTTCTTGATATGGAAATCGGTCAAATTTCCCCTGTTTATTTACATGATTTACTTCATTTCCAAAAAGTTTTAAAACAACGCAATTATATTTTAAAACAACATCAAGGGAAATCAATATTAAACGATGTTATGTTTGATGTATATACAGAACAATATATAGATGCTGCAGTAAAAGTGATTCAAAAAAGATACCAATTTATGGACTTATTACAAAAATGGGCAGAACCAATCCATTTCGGTATATCAAGAGGTTTAGAAAAGTTAACCGTGTCCTATCATACGACCTCTGGAATAAACGCGGAATGGTCAGAAAGTGAAATGAAGGACTATCTAGAAAAAAAGTTATTTGAAAGTCAAAGAAGAGAACTTGATAGAGGAGTTACTCTAACTGGACCTCATAGAGACGATCTTCAGTTTTTTGTTAATAATTATGATGTTCAAACATATGGATCACAAGGACAGCAACGTACTACTGCATTATCTTTAAAGCTTGCTGAAATTGAACTTATAAAACAGGAGGTAGGTGAAGCTCCTGTTTTATTGCTGGATGATGTTCTGTCAGAACTTGATGATTATAGACAATCGCATTTGTTAAATACCATTCAAGGGGATGTGCAAACCTTTGTTACTACAACAAGTGTAGATGGTCTGGCACATGAAACGATTCAACAAGCTCAAATGTTTCATGTGGAACATGGTGAAGTTGAAACAAAATAGTAGTCTATAAAAAAGTGAAGAATTCCTAATATCTTTAACAGGGTTAAATTCACTATTATTGCGATGAAAGAGTGGGTGAGCAATTTGGCAATGGAAGAAAAAGAATTAGAATCATCATATGATGCTGATCAGATACAAGTTTTAGAAGGACTAGAAGCTGTAAGAAAACGTCCTGGGATGTATATTGGTACTACCAGTTCAAAAGGACTCCACCATCTAGTGTGGGAAATTGTTGACAATAGTATAGACGAAGCCCTTGCAGGTTATTGTGATCATATTATAGTCACAATTGAAAAAGACAATTGGATTAGAGTAGAAGATAACGGACGTGGAATCCCTGTTAGTAATCAAGAAAAAATGGGAAAACCCGCTGTCGAAGTTATTATGACCGTTCTCCATGCAGGAGGTAAATTTGGTGGTGGGGGCTATAAAGTTTCCGGTGGACTTCATGGTGTTGGTGCCTCCGTTGTAAATGCCCTATCAGAATTTACAGAAGTATATGTAAAACGTGATGGAAAAATTCATTGTATTAAATTTGAACGCGGTGATGTTAATTCTCCGTTAGAAATCATTGGAGATTCCGACGAAACAGGAACAACCACAAGATTTAAAGCAGATGCGGAAATTTTCACTGAAACTACTATATATGAATTTGATATCTTAGCTCATCGTGTAAGAGAATTAGCTTACTTAAATCGTGGGTTATCTATTACAATTGCTGATGAACGTGAAGGACAAGAAAAATCCGTTAAATATTTCTATGAAGGCGGAATTAAATCATACGTTGAAGATCTAAATAAAACAAAAGAACCTATTACGGAAGAAGCTATATTTGTAGAAGGTGAAAAAGATGGTATATCCATTGAAATTGCTATGCAATATAATGCTGGATACTCATCAAATATATTATCCTTTGCAAATAATATTAATACGTATGAAGGTGGAACACATGAGTCGGGTTTCAAAATGGCCCTCACTCGTGTAATAAATGACTATGCTAGGAAAAATAGTCTATTAAAAGAGGCTGATACTAATTTATCTGGGGACGATGTAAGGGAAGGTTTAACAGCAATCGTATCCGTTAAACACCCTGATCCCCAATTTGAGGGTCAAACGAAGACAAAACTAGGTAACTCAGAAGTGAGTACTATTACAAATAGTTTATTTTCAGAAGGATTTGATCGATTCTTATTAGAAAACCCACAAGTTGCTCGAAAGATAGTAGAAAAAGGGTTAATGGCTGCAAGAGCTCGCGTTGCTGCAAAAAAAGCTCGAGAATTTACACGAAGAAAATCTGCTTTAGAAGTCTCAAGCCTTCCTGGTAAACTGGCGGATTGTTCTTCGCGAGTACCTGCAGAAAGTGAACTTTATATTGTCGAAGGTGACTCAGCAGGTGGATCTGCAAAATCAGGAAGAGATCGTCATTTCCAAGCAATATTACCGTTACGCGGAAAGATTTTAAATGTAGAGAAAGCACGTTTAGATAGAATTCTTGGGAACGCTGAAATTCGTGCAATGATAACAGCGCTTGGCACGGGAATAGGTGAAGAATTTACACTAGAAAAAGCACGCTACCATAAAATTATTATTATGACAGATGCGGATGTAGATGGTGCACATATTCGGACATTATTGCTTACTTTCTTCTTCCGTTTCATGCGTCCATTAATTGAAGCTGGTTATGTTTATGCTGCTCAACCACCTTTATATCAAGTGAAGCAAGGTAAACATGTTGAATATTGCTATAATGATGAGCAACTTAAAGAAATTTTAGACCGTTTACCGAAAACTTCTAAACCGAATATTCAACGATATAAAGGACTTGGGGAAATGGATGCGAGTCAACTATGGGAAACAACTATGGACCCTGAAGTGCGCACATTACTTCAAATAAACTTAGACAATGCCATGGAGGCAGATGCTGTATTTGAACAGTTAATGGGTGAGGAAGTAGAGCCAAGACGTCTATTTATCGAAGAAAATGCAGTATATGTTAAAAATTTAGATATTTAAGTAAGTGTGTGACTGGAGGTCTTGAGAATGTCGGAAATGCCGAATAAAGGTGTTAAAGGGATTAATATTAGTCAAGAAATGAAAACATCTTTCCTTGATTATGCAATGAGCGTAATTGTATCCCGTGCATTACCAGATGTTCGCGATGGTTTAAAACCCGTTCATCGTCGAATTTTATATGGTATGCAGGAATTGGGAAATACGCCGGATAAACCTCATAAAAAGTCTGCCCGTATTGTTGGAGATGTAATGGGGAAATATCATCCACATGGTGACTCTTCTATTTATGAGGCAATGGTACGTATGGCGCAAGATTTTAGTTATCGTTATATGTTAGTGGATGGTCATGGTAACTTTGGATCCGTAGATGGTGATGGAGCAGCGGCCATGCGTTATACCGAATCACGAATGTCTAAAATAGCTTTAGAGTTATTACGTGATATCAATAAAAACACGATTGATTATAAAGATAACTACGATGGACAAGAAAAAGAACCCGTTGTTTTACCAAGTAGATATCCAAATTTACTTGTAAACGGAGCTTCGGGAATTGCCGTTGGGATGGCAACAAATATTCCTTCTCATAATTTAGGAGAAGTAATTGATGGAGTATTAGCTTTATCTGAGAATCCTGCAATTACGATTGATGAGTTAATGACCATTATTCCTGGTCCTGACTTTCCTACAGGTGGGATTATTTTAGGTAGAAGCGGTATCCGTCGTGCCTATGAAACAGGAAGAGGTTCTGTTTTAATACGTGCAAAAGTTGAAATTGAACAAAAATCTAGTGGTAAAGAAGTAATTATTGTTACTGAATTACCTTACCAAGTAAATAAAGCTCGTTTAATCGAGAAAATTGCAGAATTAGTTCGTGATAAAAAAATAGATGGCATTACACATTTAGCAGATGAATCCGACCGAAATGGAATGCGAATTGTAATTGAAGTTAGAAAAGATGCTAATTCTCATGTTTTGCTAAATAATTTATATAAACAAACTGCATTGCAATCTAGCTTCGGTGTCAATATGCTTGCGCTAGTTGATAACCAACCTAAAGTATTGAATATTAAAGAGATGCTTTACTATTATCTAGAGCATCAAAAAGTAATTATTCGACGTCGTACCCAATTTGAACTAAATAAAGCAGAGGATCGAGCTCATATTTTAGAGGGCTTACGCATTGCTTTAGATCACATAGATGAAATTATTGCTTTAATTAGAGGCTCCAGAACTGGGGACGAAGCAAAAAATGGATTAATGGAGAAATTCAATTTGTCGGAACGACAAGCACAAGCAATTTTAGATATGCGCTTGCAACGTTTAACAGGTTTAGAACGTGACAAAATTGAAGACGAGTATAGTGCACTAGTAAAATTAATAGATGAATTGAAGTTCATTTTAGCAAATGAGTATAGAATACTTGAGATAATTAGAGAAGAGATTACAGAAATTAAAGACCGTTATAGTGATAAGCGGAGAACAGAAATAGTTGCAGGTGGAGCAGAAGTTTTAGAAGATGAAGACTTGATTCCAGTGGAGAATTCTGTTCTTACTTTAACAAATAAAGGTTATATTAAACGTTTACCTGCAAATACGTACAAAAGCCAAAAACGTGGAGGACGTGGAGTTCAAGGGATGGGTACGAATGAAAATGACTTCGTAGAACATTTATTGTACACATCGACCCATGATACAATTCTGTTTTTCACAAATAAAGGTAAAGTGTATCGTGCAAGAGGATTTGAAGTTCCAGAGTATGGTCGTACAGCGAAAGGATTGCCACTTGTTAATCTGCTTGGAATTGAAAAAGATGAACAGGTTACTGCAATGATTCCAATGGCATCTTTCGAAGAAGATAACTATTTCATTTTCACAACTAAACAAGGTGTAACTAAACGTTCACCTGTGTCTGGTTTTGCTCATATTAGAGCAAATGGATTAATTGCCATTTCTTTACGTGAGGATGATGAGTTAATTGCTGTACGTTTAACGGATGGAACTAAGCAAATCATTATTGGAACTCGTCAAGGGAAATTAGTTAGATTCGAAGAACTTGATATCCGTTCTATGGGTAGAACAGCTAGTGGAGTAAGAGGTATTCGCTTAAAAGATGATGATTTCGTAGTAGGAATGGAAATTATTGAACCAGATCAAGAAATCCTTGTTGTCACAGAAAATGGTTATGGTAAACGTACGCCAGAATCAGAATATCGCTTACAGAGTCGTGGTGGAATGGGTGTAAAAACTTGTCAAATCACAGATAAAAACGGTCCTTTATCAGCAGTTAAAGCAGTCGATGGAACCGAAGATTTAATGTTAATTACGATAAATGGCATGCTTATACGTATGGATGTAAACGATATTTCAGTAACTGGAAGAAGTACTCAAGGTGTTCGATTAATGAGATTAGCGGACGAAGAATTAATTGCTACGGTAGCAAAAGTAGAAAAAGAAGAAGATGAAGAAATAGTAGATGAAATTTCTTCAAACGAAATAGATGAATCAACAATAGAAAATATAGAAGAATAAAAAGATGAAGGACTCTTAGGTAAATATATTTGCCTAAGAGTTTTTTTACATATATATAAAATGAATATTTGGTATAATTAAGAAAAAAACAGAGGGGAAGGGGGATACACAATGGAATATACATTGGAGAATTTAGAAGAGTTAAGATTAGGCAGTACTATTGCAGAAGATATCTTGGTTAATACCAAAACCCCTATTATTCGTAAAGATACTAGATTAACAAGGGAACATATTCAAGTACTACAAGCTTTTAATATAAATAAAGTACCAATAGCTATAGATAATCAATTTAATAGATCAGAAGAAGAAATAATAAGTAAATTGAACAACGAAAAAGTTAATAAAACAAAAAAAGAAAGTATTACAGAAACTAAATCAGATTTTGTTCACTTATATAATGATGCCGTGACGAATTACCAAAAGGAATTCAATTCATGGGAATCTGGTGTCAAAGTTGATGTAGCAAAGTTACGAAATATTATTATACCCTTAGTAGAAAGAGCATCTGCAGAAAGGCAAATCTTTTTCCATCTGAATGATTATTCTTCTATAGAAAGGTATATTTCTCATCACTCCATAGCTGTTGGAATACTATCTGGTGCAATTGCTAAAAAATTGGGGTATTCAGACGGACAGTTGATTCAAATAGCGACTGCAGGTTTAATGGCAGACATCGGGATGGCAAAGGTGGATAAGAAAATAAGAGAAAAGAAGTCTTATTTAACTGAAGCGGACTTTTCGGAGATTAAGAAACATACCATTCATAGTCTTCAAATGATCAAAGATAGCCCTTTATTAAAGCCTGAAATGAAGATTGCTATTTTTCAACACCACGAAAGATTGGATGGTAGCGGTTATCCGAAAGGTGAAAAAATGAATAGCATTTCAACTATTTCGCAAATAATTGCTGTAGCAGATGTATTCCATGCCATGACAAGTGAAAGAATATATCGAGCAAAAAGCTCTTCATTCAAAGTTTTGGAAATGATTAAAGAAGAAGAGTTTGGTAAATATAGCATTGAAGTTGTTAATGCTTTGATCTCATTAATAGGAGCTTTACCTATTTCTACTCGTGTTCTTTTATCTAATGGAGATAAAGGAGAGGTAGTATTTGTACACAGAGATTCACCTTTTCGACCAATGATTAGATTAATAGATACTGGTCAAATAATAGATTTGGCAGCAAATCGAAATGTATATATAGAAACAGTCATATAACTATTTTATTGGGCTCTTTCCTTCATTTTTTATAGAAAGGAAAGAGTTTTATATTTTATTTTAATAAAGTGTTGACATACTTATCAAACCTTGATATTATATAGAAGTCGTCAAAACAAGTCGACAACATGAACATTGAAAACTGAACATGCAAAACGTTAAGACATATAGCTTGAAAGACTAACTTTGTTAGTTTGATAGCAAAACAATTTTGACATCATTTAATGATGATGCCAGCAAAACAAAATGAGCTTTTTAAGTTCTCTTTTATGGAGAGTTTGATCCTGGCTCAGGACGAACGCTGGCG